>JBPYDY010000173.1:0-4311 GCA_051986155.1 Methylocella sp. | reverse complement strand
GGAAGCGCTCGACCTCGAAGTAATCCGGCACTTCGTCCAAGATTCTGCGCGCGAGCAGCTCAAACGACGCGTCCGCGCCCTCATAAGCATAGCCGAGCGCTTCCTTTTGCTTGACCTCTTCGAGCAGAAACGCAACCCGCGAATCCTCTTTTTCGATGCGCAAGCCGAGCCGCTCGAGCTCGGCGAGAATATTGGATTTACCCGCTTGGTCCGACACTAACAGCTTTCGTTTATTGCCGACCGCCTCCGGCACGATATGCTCATAGGTTTTTGCCTCCTTCATCACCGCGGAGGCATGGATTCCCGCCTTGGTCGCGAAAGCAGCCGCACCGACATAGGGAGCGTGGCGGTTCGGCGCGCGATTGAGCATCTCATCGACCGTGTGGCTGATCTTCGTCAGCGTTGCGAGTTTTTCGAGCGACACGCCAATTTCGAAGTTTTCGGCGAAATCGCGCTTCAGCAACAGCGTGGGGATTAATGAGACAAGGTTGGCATTGCCGCAGCGCTCGCCTAATCCATTCAGCGTCCCCTGGACATGCCGGGCCCCGGCGCGAATTGCGGCCAGCGAATTGGCGACGGCATTGCCGGTATCGTCATGCGCATGAATGCCAAGATTCGATCCTGGAATGTGCCCGGAAACTTCTGCAACGATACGCTCGATCTCATGCGGGAGCGTTCCACCATTGGTGTCGCAAAGAACGATAAAGCGTGCGCCGCTCGCATGCGCCGCCTTCGCGCAGGAAAGCGCGTAATCGCGGTTGGCTCTGTACCCATCAAAAAAATGCTCGCAATCGACGATCACCTCGCGATTCCTGGCAAGCGCCGCCTTGACCGACTGGCGAATGTTATCGAGGTTTTCTTCCAGCGTGCAGCCAAGGACGACATGGACGTGATAATCCCACGCCTTGGCGACAAAGGTTATGGCGTCGGCATCTGCTTGCAAAAGGCTGGCAAGTCCCGAATCGTTGGCGGCGGAACGCCCCGCTCTTTTGGTCATTCCGAAGGCCGTAAACCGCGCGGTATTCAATTTCGGCCGATGCGCAAAAAATTCCGTGTCGAGCGGATTGGCGCCGGGATAACCGCCTTCGATATAATCTAGGCCGAGACCATCGAGCATCGCGGCGATGTGGCGCTTGTCGGCAAGCGAGAAATCGACGCCCGCCATCTGCTGGCCGTCGCGCAAGGTGGTGTCAAAAAGGGTCAGTCTTTCGCGGTTCATTGGTGCCGTCTCACGTGACCTTTGGCGCGAGCACTTTCTTCATGCGCGTATTGCCGAGCCACTGGCCATCGATCTCAATTGTATGGCGGTCTTCCGCCCGATACCCCCGCGCCTCGAATAAAGGCTTGGCGGTGTCGCTGACGTCGGCGGTAAGGGTCGTTATGCCGTGCGCGGCGGCTTGGCGTTCGATCGCTTCGCAAAGGGCCGTCGCGATCCCGGTGCGGGAAACCGAGGGATGCACATAGAGCTGATCGATCACCCCGCCATCGTGCAAGGTGACAAAACCGACCGGCTCTCCCCCGATCTCCGCGACGAGCGTCAAGCCCTTTGCAAGCGTCTCTGCGAAGGCCTCATCGTCGTCGGCGAGCGACGCCCAGGCCTGGCGCTGAGCCTCGTCATAGTCGTCACCCGTCAATTCCTCGATGGCCGCAAAGCGGATCTCGGCGAGCGATTCGAGATCGGATTGCTGGTAAGGCCGCAGCGAAGGTTTGGGGAAGACGCCGGCGCTCATTGTTTTGGTGTCCAGTCTGTTGTTCCGTCGCTCTTGTCGAACAGAGCGATGCCCATAGCGTCTAGCTCGTTACGAATTCTGTCCGCCTCTGCCCAGTTTTTTGCAGCCCGTGCAGCATTACGCGCTTCTAAGAGCGCTCCAAATTTGCTTTCCTCTAGACCGCGTTCGCGCAAATAGTCCCTCTTGAAGCGGTTTATCGCGGCCAAAAATAAAGTCTGTTCGGCCGTTGTCGGATGCCTTCTAAGCGTAAGACGCTGACTAGGTGGTATGTATCCCAGGTACTTCGGTAGATCTTCGGGCCGAAAGTGTATCCCGAATAGCCCAAGAGACGCCTTCAATTGCGAAGCGGCTTTTGCATCATTGGCAAATGACTTTGCACGCAGCTCGTGAATCGCAGCTAGAGCAGATGGAGTATTGAGGTCGTCCTGCAATGGCCCAACAACGGATTCCGGGGCCTGCCCTTCGTCATCGGCGCAATAAGTGGCGAAAAACGATTCTCTGCAGCTTAAAAACGCCTCTTCCAGAGCCTTCACGGTAAAATCGAGCGGCTGGCGGTAATGCGTTTTCAAGATCGCGAGCCGCAGCACTTCGCTGGGCCACGCGCGGCCGCCGAATTTATCGGTGTGAAGCAATTCGTGAATCGTCACGAAATTCCCCAGGCTCTTCGACATTTTATCGCCTTCCACCTGGAGATGGCCGTTGTGCAGCCAGAAATTGGCCATCACGTCATGCCCGAAGGCCGAGCAGCTTTGCGCGATTTCATTCTCATGATGCGGAAATACAAGGTCGATGCCGCCGCCGTGGATGTCGAATGTCTCACCGAGATGTTTCCAGCTCATCGCCGAGCATTCGATGTGCCAGCCGGGCCTCCCGCGCCCCCATGGGCTTTCCCAGCCGGGCTCGCTGCCGGTCGAAGGCTTCCATAAAACAAAATCCATCGGCGAACGCTTGTAGGGAGCAACCTCGACCCTGGCACCCGCAATCATTTCGTCGAGCGGGCGGCGCGAAAGCTGTCCATAGGCGGGCATCGAGGGCACATCGAACAGCACATGCCCTTCCGCGATATAGGCATGGCCCCTCGCGATCAGCTTTTCGATCAGCGCAATGATTTCGCCGATATGCTCCGTCGCTCGCGGCTCGACCGTCGGCTGAAGGCAGCCGAGCGCCTTGGCATCTTCGTGGAAGATCGCCGTCATTTCGTCGGTCAGGACGCGGATATCGATCCCGCGCTCGGCGGCGCGGGCATTTATCTTGTCGTCGACATCCGTGATGTTGCGCACATAAGTCACATGGCTGTTGCCGTAGACATGGCGAAGCAAGCGATAGAGCACGTCGAAAACGATCAGCATGCGGCCATTGCCGATGTGCAGATGATCGTAGACCGTCGGACCGCAGGCATAGAGACGAACATTTGTGGGATCGAGCGGCGCGAAATCCTCCTTCCTCCGGGTCAGCGTGTTGTAGAGTCGCAGCGACATTTATTCCCCTCGTGCCGTTCTGGCCTGGGGCACCAAAGTCGAACTCTTATGCGAGGACGCGACGGCTCCAGCCAGCGGCAAGGCTAGCTGTTACAAATGTGGCGAGCGGTTACAAATTTTGAACGCAATGTAGGTCCACCAAGTTTGGGCAGACGCGTCATGGGGGGTGACTATGCGGGGAGAACGGTTACCGGTCAAGCTAGACGTTGGCGGTTGGAACTTGCGGCGCGCTCGTGCGTTAACCGAACGTTCAAGCGCTTTCGCTACAGGTTTTTTGCGGTCCTGCCAATTCTCGAGCTTCCCATGTCAAAACTAGATTTCCCAGCGTTACGGCACGCGATGGCCGCGTTTGCCTGGCGCCAATCCTTTCGTTTGGTTATTTTCTGCCTTGGCACCATTCTCGCGGTTCTCTCGCTTCGGCTGCCGGCAGGAGCCATTGAAGGCCATACGCTGATCATTCCGCCAAACGACGGCTATGGCTTCGAACAGTGTCTCGCACCGGGCTCGCAATGCGGTCTTGTTTTGGCCGATGCCTGGTGCAAAGCGTATGGCTTTACGGGTTCGCAGGGCTTCCGTCCCGAAACCACTGGCACGCCCGACGTTCCAATTGGCTCCATCCGGGTCACCTGCGGCGCCGAGGTCGACTAGCCCCCTACGGGAACTGGGCTTTGGGTACTCTCCCATTGCCCCGGTTTGCGTCCGCAAATCCTTCCAGCCTCGCACCATTGCGCGGTGCAAACTATCAATGTCATCATTCCACATCCAACAGCCGGAAGGCCGGCCGAAGGCTGCGGCATGTGGCCATGGTAAGGACATGAATGCGCACCAATCTCATCTTTAGTTGGAAATTCCCGCTTGGCCAATGATGGTAAGCGGACCTAGAGTTCCGCATGAGTTCTGGCAGCGCCCGTCGAAGAGCATTCACGCGTTTTGGCGCCTTGTTTGGGCTAGCCATCGCCGGCGCCTCACTTAGCGTTGCTCAAAACCGCGCCTTCTCGCAGCCCGTCGATTGCGCCTCACTCGCAGCGCGAATTGCGGCGCTTGGCGAAGGCGGGCAAAAATCGCCAAAGAATTACGGCGACGCCCTGCAAAAGCAGCGCGCG
>JBPYDY010000172.1:0-3133 GCA_051986155.1 Methylocella sp. | reverse complement strand
ACACCCGCGCCGCTGTCGAAATTTTGGCCGAGCCTCGCCGCAGGGAGTGCGGAGCTGCGGCGCGATTTGCCACGCATGCTCCCGGCATGTCGCGCCGGCCGGCTTCATTCTGCACGCGACCGGCGCCAGTTTGTACATCGGGAAGGACAACCCCGCCGCCGCGGTGGCGACGCTGCGCCATGCGCGGCGGGGCTCGGTCCCGCTCGATCGCATCCAGCCGCATCGTTACCCCTCGGCGGTAATTTTGATTTTCTTGCAGGACATCACGCCCTTGAAGATCTTGCGGTACGCCTTCTCGCAGAACGCGATCACTTCATCGCGGTCGGTGCCGTATATGGTGAACGTGCGCTCCCCCGCGCCTTTAAGCTCCATCGTCACCGTGAACGCTGGCATCGTTTACCTCCGTGGAATACTCCCAGATGAGCCCATCCAGGGTAATGGTCGTGCTGTTGCGGGCAGGTGTGTCTCGATGTTCTTGCAACGTTCGCAATTGCGATTGCCTGCCCACTCCGAAAGGAAATCATTTCGGCAGCGCAGACACTTGCGCATCTTGCGCCCGGCTCGCAGCTCCCCGGGTTGTGCGGCCTCCACTTGTCTGGGCGTGCCCGGCATCGCTTGCCATCGTTGCAAGACCCGCGCCCGCCGCCCACAGTGCTAAAGCCGGAAGGTTAGCAGCGGATTAAAGCAAAGACCGGTGCTCGCTTGCCCGCGCTAATGTTTGTGGTGATAACCGCGCCGCTTGGCGCCACCGATGACGAGACTATGCGGTGGTTCATCCTCGCGGTGGCACTGCGGCTCGACCCGGCGGACGGGCGGCCTCGCGCAATCTTTTGTGATATTGTTATCTGGTGCTCAAGAACGGCATAGGGCCGGCGGGCGAAGCGAGTCGCGGCGAGATGCTCCTGGGCAGTGCCGGAATGATCGAAGGCAGCGTGCGGAAATTTATCCATCCCGCCAATGTGTGCACCGATGGCACAATTTCTTCCTTCGCAAATAACAAAAAATGCTTTTTTTCGATATGCTGAATTGTATCTATAATCTTAGCCCTTCTCGGAACATTTTCCCCTCCCCATATATAGGGGGCGCTAGCGGCCCGCACGACGCTTGAACAGAAGGAAAGTTCAATGGGTAATCAGAAGGTGATTGAGGCGTTAGAACGCAGCTTGAATTGCGCAAGTGAACCCCAACTGCGCGCGCAGCTCGCCGCTGCGATCAGACGACTCCGCGCGCCTGCCGGTCGCCTGGCTCCGCGGCGGCGCTCCGCGGCGACACTCCGCGGCGACAGGCGCACCGGCTCGGTAAAGGGCGCTGTCGGCCGCCATATGAGCGGCAAACAAAAGCCCCGCCGATCGAGCAAGGCTAAAGTCTGAAGAGGAGCCGCGAGCATGGCACGCCAATGCGGTTATTTTAGCTAGGGCGCGGGACAAGCAAGCGCCTTGCCGCACCGGTGGTCTTGCTTAACGGGGCGCGAGATACGTTTTGAAGGCTTCTACTACGTCCTGCGGCACGCGGCCGGCTTTGAGCTGCTGGATCGCCCAGGTCGTTATTTTCTTAAGGGCATCTAGCCGCGTGATCGTATCAATCGTTCGAGCATCCGGCTCAGTGGCCGAAGGCGCTTGCACGTCTGTGCCTGCCGTGCTGGTACCCTTATCGGCCAAATGCCTTTGTGCCGCGTCGATGAGATATTGTTGGGGATAGCGCACGCGGTGACGACATTTCGCGTGCCGGCCGTTCTGTATGCGGTAATATATGCGCTGCAGGTACCAAAGTTCTCCACCGCGGAAGCTTGCCTCGTATTCGTCGCCGCCGAATACAAAGTTGACCTTCTTTATTCGGGTGGCCAGCTCGCGAGCATCGATTTGGGGCGGGAGGGATTTCGGCTCCCCGAACTGAATGATTTCTGCGGTCATGACTTTCGCTTTCCCCGATTTGTCGATGCCCACGTGCCAAGGCCAGAGACCGAACGGATACGTGCTATTGGATAAATCGGTGATCGACGGTCCCGTAGGCTGTCGTTGCCAAGTGGGCCCGGGTCGGTTGGCGCAGCGTCAGCGCCTTTATCCTGCGCTTTCCTTACGAAACCGTGAAACCGCCCTAGGGGCTGGGTTTTGAAGGAAAAGGAGTTTTTGCCGTAGCGGCAACGTTGAAGTTGGGTGGTTCGATTTCCGCAAACGGGTAGCTGCTGGGACGACGGAGTCCGCAACTTCACAACACGCTGTTGGTCGTTGGGCTCTCGGCCGTCGCACTTGCTATTGCCTCAAAGCCTCTCGATGGACCAACAATAGCCGAAGCTGTTCAAGTGGTTTCTTTTCTTCTCGATCGCCGTCGTTTATATCTACAACGCGGTTTTTCATGTCATCTTCCGTGAGACTGAGCCGGTTATATCGACTGTCGACAGTCCGCTCCAAATCAGAACTCGGTTTTGCAAGTTTTGGAATCGGATTAGTCGGTCTCGCCGCGACGCAGCGGAGCTTCCATATGCTTCTCGCGGCTGTCCTCGTCACTGCCAGCTCTCTGTGGCGACAGTGTCCACGTTCACTCGATGATCACCGAGCACAACTTCGAGCCGGCAGCGCGGGCGCGATCTTCTGGACCGATATCGTCATCCCAGTAATTGGCATCATCCTGCTCTGGTTTCAGCGCCAATACGAGATGCAAGGGGCGTTGTGCAGCGCCCTTCCCTTTGCTCTGCCGAATCTAAGGCTCGCGTTCCGCCACGGTCCTTACATGCGAGCATCAGGACAACCCCTCCACGTGCGATTGGTCGATTTTTGAAGCGTTGAATCTGGAGCTAGATCGTGGACGCGCAGCGTGGCTGAATTGCGCACCGAGGCCGTTACCTTGAGTTCCGAGCCGTTGGTTGGCGTGCTAGTGGGCTTTGAGCTCGTCGCATTCGGCCGTAAACTGCGCAATTCTCTTTACGGCTGTCCGATGGCAAACACTTTTCTGGGCCTCTATCGCACTGTCACTGGGGCCTATGTGACTAACAATACGATGGCATTCCAAGTGCCGGAGGTGGATTACCGCGCGTTCGGTTATGAACCAAATTACGATGAGTTACCTTGGAAAGAGGATTATGACGCGGGAAAGTCCGCGCAGCTACCATCGCATTCCTCGTGATGACCGCCGAGAC
>JBPYDY010000171.1:0-20686 GCA_051986155.1 Methylocella sp. | reverse complement strand
GCGAACCTTGCCATCGAAGTTTCCGCCAATCCACGAGTGCTGGTGCGGCGCTAGGGAATCGGCACTTGGAGCCCGGCAGAACCGTTCGCGAAGATCTTGCTTAAAATGCGGATCGGCATCGCAACATCGGGCCCGCACCTCATTTGAACCATTGTTTTGCCCGCCGCGCTTGACCTCAGCACGCTCGGGGAGCTGGAGCAATTTTGCAACAATATGCGGGACTTGATTAAGTGAAATCTTCTGCCGCGGCACGGAATCCGGCATGAACGGCACGTGAACTCACAATTCAAAGACAGTTCAGAAGCAAGATGCGAATTTTTCTTGCGTCAGGGCGCATTGCGCCCGCAGCCAAGGAGTTCGCAAAATGGTCACGCTATCCAAATCCCATGGCATGGTCGCTGCCGCCACTGCCATCGCAATGTTTGCCGGAATTTCCGCCGCGTCTGTCGGCACATGGGCGCAAGATCACCCGCGCCGCGCCGAGGTCAATCACTGGCTTGCCAACCAGAACCGCCGGATCAATCAGGAATTTTGCGAGGGCGAGATCACCCGCGCCCAGGCGCGGAATCTCCACCGGCAGGATCGCACGGTGCGGGGAGCGTTTCATCATGGCGTCGCAGCGTGGCGGACATGTCACTCGGGCCGAACAACGCGCCTTGAACCAGCAGGAAAACGCGATCAGCCGCGAAATCGGAAAGTGACTTGCAAAACGGACCCAGCCCGGTGCTCCGCTCCGGGCGGGGCAGCACTCAAGCTGCAAAGAAAATAGGGCCGCGCGGCAAAAAAATTCCGTCACAACGCGGCGGCGAAGCCCTATCTTGCCTCGAGGCATAACTTAATTCGATTCCGGGGTTCGGAGCCGTGGCAGTGAATTTGCCCAAAGTCTCGCTCAAAGAAGCCGCGACGGATGAGGGATCTCACGGATTTGGTCTCGGCTCGCAAAGAATTGCGCGCCGGGCCGGGCCGGAGCATACGGGCGAGAGGCTCGACCGGTTTCTCGCGCAGGCCGCCGCAACTGCGAATGTATCCCGCACGCGAGTCAAAGCGCTGATCGAAGCGGGGCAGGTTTTGATCGACGGCGCGGCAGTGAAAGACCCAAGCGCCGCAATGCGCGCGGGTCAGATCGCTAGCGTGCGCCTCCCGCCGCCCGCCGATCCCGGCCCCTTAGGCGAAGATATTCCGCTCAGTGTCGCCTTCGAGGACGAATATCTTCTGGTGATCGACAAGCCGGCCGGGCTCGTCGTGCATCCTTCCGCCGGCCACCAGGCGGGCACGCTTGTGAATGCGCTGATCGCCCATTGCGGCGAGGGCCTATCAGGGATTGGCGGTGTGCGCCGGCCCGGCGTCGTGCATCGCCTCGATAAAGACACGTCGGGACTTATGGTGGTTGCCAAGACGGACGCGGCGCATCAGGGATTGGCCCGGCTTTTTGCCGATCACGGCAAGACCCTGCCCCTCACGCGGGAATATCGCGCCTTTGTCTGGGGTGTGCCCGGCCGGCCTTGCGGCAGGATTGATGCGCCGCTCGCGCGCGATCCCGCAAGCCGGCAGAAAATAGCGGTCGCCGCACGCGGCTGCGGCCGGAGCGCCGTGACCGAGTGGCGGAGTGTCGAAAGCTTTGCTGGCGAGGCGAGCCTCTTGTCGTGCCGCCTCTTGACGGGGCGGACGCATCAAATTCGTGTGCATTTGGCGCATTTAGGTTATCCGCTTCTCGGCGACCCCGTATATGGTCCCGGGTTCAAGAGCAAGAAGGCGCGGCTGCCGCCAAACGCCCAAGCTTGCCTTAAATGTTTGTCCCGGCAAGCCCTGCACGCCGCGGTCCTCGGCTTTTTGCACCCGGTGACAAGGAAAGAACTTTGCTTTACAAGCCCGCTGCCCGAGGAGCTGCAACGGCTGCGCGATGCCCTGCGCACGGGGAACCAAAGCCTCGAAACGCGCGTTTAGTCGCGCCGGGCAAGTCAGCTTGGCGAAAGGATACGCTGCCACAATTCCTGATTTCCCCAAGATTTCACGCTTATTTGATTGGGGATCGTAACCTTTAAGGCTGGGGGAACGAAGTCAAACCAAGAGATTGAGGCCGCGAATTTTCATACGATCGTACAGATTTAGCCTTAGACAAAGTGGAATGTTGCAAATCTTTAATCTGCAAGCTACGCGCACCGCCTTTCGGCCAGGGCCGAGGGGTTCTATATTGACCAACCGTTAAAGAGCATGTGGCGTTAGCTGTTCGAGGTGCCTGAGTAGCTAGGGTCTCGAGGAAGGATGCAAATGAGTGCCGCATTACCGATGATTTCGGGCGAATCTGGTCTTGCCCGGTATCTCACTCAAATCCGCCGGTTTCCAATGCTGGCGCCGGAGGAGGAATATATGCTCGCCAAGCGCTGGCGCGAGCACCAAGATCCCGAGGCGGCGCATAAGCTCGTGACCTCGCATCTGCGGCTCGTCGCCAAAATCGCTATGGGCTACCGCGGATATGGTTTACCGATCAGCGAAGTCGTCTCGGAAGGCAATGTGGGCCTCATGCAGGCCGTCAAGCGGTTCGAGCCGGACAAAGGTTTCCGTTTGGCGACCTACGCCATGTGGTGGATCCGTGCCGCGATCCAGGAATATATTTTGCGGTCTTGGTCGCTGGTGAAGATGGGCACGACCGCGAATCAAAAGAAGCTCTTCTTCAACTTGCGACGGGCAAAGAGCCAGATTTCGGCGCTTGACGAGGGCGACCTGCGCCCGGATCAGGTCAAGACAATCGCCCACCGGCTCGGCGTCACCGAGCAAGATGTCGTCGATATGAACCGCCGGATGGGGGGAGACGCCTCGCTCAATTCGCCGCTGCGCGACCAAAATGAAGGCGAATGGCAGGATTGGCTCGTCGATGATGCGGCAAGCCAGGAGAGCACGCTCGTCGAAAAAGAAGAGGCAGGCAACCGGCTCGATGCGCTCCACGACGCGCTTTCTGTCCTTAATCCGCGCGAGCGGCGCATTTTCGAGGCGCGGCGGCTTGCCGATGACCCGATGACCCTCGAAGCGCTCTCCGATGAATTTGGTATCTCGCGCGAGCGCGTGCGGCAGATCGAGGTCCGCGCCTTCCAAAAGGTTCAGTCCGCCGTAAAGGCCCGTTTGGCTCGGACCGAATCGATTCCGCCGCCGAAGATCGAGGCCCCCGCGCCAGTTTGATGCGCGGCTAATAACTGCCCGTTCGTTGCGGGTACCCCGGGGATCCCGGGGGCAACCGCGCAAATGGAGCGGAACGAGCAATGGTATTGATGCTCTGCGGGCTCACCGTGGCCAGCGCGGACCGCCGCGCAAAAAATTCCCGATTAAGGCGACGGCGAGGATCAGGCCCACCACCGGCAACAAGATCAACAGAAAGCCGAACAGAAAGGCGAAGAACAGGAGCGTCAAGACGCCGCCAAGCAAAGCCAACGGCAGAAAGCTAAAGGGTCCGACCCGGGTCACATAGATGCGGTGGATGCCGCGCTCCTCGAAGCGTCTCCTGCCCCAGATCTCATCTCCTGGCGCGCGGGGGTCATCCTCGCCGGGCGGGATAATCTCCGGCTCTGGATAGTGCCGCTCGTCCTTGATCAAGCGCTTGTCGGGCATTGGTGTTCTTTGGTGCAAAGCTGGAGATTGGTGCCTCAAGGCACGAAGGCCTCTCGCGCCGCAGGGACGCGTCGCATTTCATTTAGGCATCGCGCGCAGCCTTCGCCAGCTAAAACTGCGCCGGCAAATAGTCCTCCTCCGCCAGATTCGCGAACCGTGTCACTTCGGCATCGAAGGCAAGCTCGACGGTTCCTGTCGGGCCATGCCGCTGCTTGCCGATGATGATCTCGGCCTTGCCATGCACTTTTTCCTGGGCCGCCCACCACTCCTCGAACTCTGGCGTGCCCTCATGCGGCTTTCTGCCGTTCAGGTAATATTCCTCACGAAAGACGAAGAGAACGACATCGGCATCTTGTTCGATCGAACCGGATTCGCGCAAGTCCGACAATTGCGGCCTCTTGTCGTCGCGGCTTTCCACCTGCCGCGACAATTGCGAGAGCGCCACGACCGGAACATTGAGGTCCTTGGCAAGGGCCTTGAGGCCGGTGGTGATTTCGGTCACCTCCTGGACCCGGCTGTCGCTGCGCGTCTTCGATGCGCCAAGCAATTGCAGATAGTCGATTACCAGCACGTCGAGGCCGCGCTGGCGCTTGAGCCGGCGCGCGCGCGCCGCCAATTGGGCAATCGTAAGCCCACCGGTTTGATCGATGTAGAAGGGGATCGTTTGCATCGCCCGCGCCGCCTCGGCGAGGCGGTGAAATTCGGGCTCGCTGATGTCACCCCGGCGGATTTTGTAGGAGGGGACCCCCGCCTGTTCGGCAATGATGCGGGTTGCCAATTGCTCCGCCGACATTTCGAGCGAGAAAAAACCGACGATGCCGCCGTTGACGGTTTCCCGCGTGCCATCGGCCCTTTGCCTTTCCTCATACGACCTTGCGATGTTGAAGGCGACGTTGGTCGCGAGCGCCGTCTTGCCCATGCCAGGCCGCCCGGCCACGATGATGAGATCGGAGGGTTGCAGCCCGCCCATCAGATGATCGAGTTTTGTAAGGCCGGTTGCGATCCCCGATAATTTTCCGTCGCGTTGATAGGCCTTTGCCGCCATGTCGACGGCGGTCGTCAGGGCCTCCGAAAAGCGCTGAAAGCCGCCCTCGTAACGGCCGGTCTCCGCGATCGCATAAAGTTTTCGTTCGGCGTCGTCGATTTGCGCGCGCGGCGAGGCGCTAACCGGCGCGTCATAGGCCGCATTGACGATATCTTCGCCGATGACGATGAGATCGCGGCGCAACGAAAGATCATGGACGGTGCGGCCGTAATCCTCGGCGTTGATGACGGTGGTTGCCTCCGCCGCAAGACGCGCGAGGTATTGCGGCACTGTCACGCCGCCGAGATCATGTTCGCCCAAATACGTTTTTAAGGTGATCGGCGAGGCAAGCTTTCCAGCGCGAATCAATTGCGAGGCGACGTCATAAATGCGCCAGTGAATTTCCTCCGAAAAATGTTCGGGCCTAAGGAAATCGGAGACGCGGTCGAAGGCGTCATTGTTGACGAGAATCGCGCCAAGCAGCGCCTGTTCCGCCTCGATGTTATGCGGCGCCAGCCGGAAAGCCGGCTCGGCGCTGGCGCTGGCTGCAAGGAATGCTCTTCCGGCAAGATTGTCGACTGCTGGCATGGCGCGCGCAAAGGTTGCCGAATCAGCTTATGGTTAGCTCTTTGTGCCACGCGGGTGCGGTAAAAAAAGAGACAATTTTCCCTTCGAGGCAGGCTGCTCCCGCAATCCACACACAAAAAAAATTTTAAAAAACTGTCTGGACTTCGCACGTTGGAACATTCCGTCCAGGCGCCGATGCATAAGCTCCCGGGAGGGGTCAGTGACCGGTAATCCTGTGAATCTGCAACCCCCGGCCGGGACTCCGGCAAGTTACAGCCAACGCCGGGCAATAATTCCGCGCTCTGCTCAAGCCTCTTGACGAACCTCGGGCGCGCTGTAAGGCACTGTCGCAAAATATTAAAAGGCGTGGGCGCGGTCTAGGAGAAGAAAATCTTTTGGTAAGTCAAATTACGCCTGCGGCTCGAATCAATAACCGCAACTAAATGCGGCGTCGGCGGCGCACTTGGTCACCTAAGAGTGTAGCAATGCCGTCTTTATTTCTTGGCAGCTTCTTCCCTATGGAATCTTTTCATTCCAATGCGCACGTTACCGGCGCGGTTCCTATCCAAGCCAGGGCTTGAGGTAGCGCCGCATTTAATCGGTATTTAGGAACAGCGACATGGCACGGACCGAACTATCGAAGCCTCCACAACGTCGCGAGGTTCTTTCGCGATCTTGGTTGGGGAACATCTCTCTTCTTCATCGGCAGGGATAGCCACGGCAACTTCATCGGCAGGGATAGCCACGGCAACTGGGTCGCACAGGATCAGGCCGGGTTGCGTGGCGGGCTGTTCATTAACCGTGCTGAGGCAGTCCGCTTCGCCATGCGGGAGCACGGCTGCCGGGCGGCCATCATGCTTCCGGGAGTTCTTGAGCTAAAATTCGGCTCCCGGCTTCACGGCCTCGTCACGGCGCCTCAAGACAGAAGCCTCAAGCTGTCGGCGTAACCATGCTCATTAGTTCAAGCGCCGACGTCGAAGGCCGCCGCATTCTCTATAAAATCGGTAACATCGAAGCTGCCTCGGCCTGGCACGCGGCAAATGGCGCGCCACAGCAGGAAAGCTGGCGCGAGTTTATTTTGCAGGAGCTCATTCGCAAGGCCGAGGACATCGATGCCGATGCAATCATTTGCTTTGATTGCAAAGCCGACAGCGTCACTCTGCTCAGTGAAATTGGGGTGCCACTCAAGCGCAATCTCGCGACAGGTGTGGCAGTCAAACTTTCCTGCGCGGCCTAGCTGCCCCCGGCCCCGGGTACGGACGCGAGTTCGGGTCCAGCTATTGGCACCCCGGGCTTAAACGCCGGTGCCAGTCTTTCGGCGCAACCGGACGACGACATCGACCTTGGCGACCTCATAGCCCTCTGGCGGCGTCACTTTCCGGGCGATCTGCATCCCTTCGAGCGAAAAGTCCTCGATTTGACCCGTATCTTCAAAGTAAAAATGGCTATGATCGCTCGTATTCGTATCGAATATTATCTTCGTGCCGTCGATGGCAAGCCCGCGGACAATTCCGACCTCGGCGAAGAGATTGAGCACATTATAGATCGTCGCCAGCGATGCTTGCATCTTCAAGGCATTGGCCTCTGCCGCCAAACTGTCGGCGGTCACATGCCTGTTGCCCTTGCTGAACAGAAGCTTGGCCAGGCCCAGCCGCTGACGGGTGGCGCGCAGGCCATAATGCTCCAAGAGCGATCTGTACCGGTATTTGCCCGGTGACGGCTCGCTCAAAAATCCGGCTTGCCGATCGATCATGCCAAACCCTTTTCCCCGCCGCAGCTGCGCCCGCCCCGGCCGGACTGCCCCGTGGCTACTAAAATATAATATATCGGTCCGGGAATTCATTCAACGCTCCGAATTACGCTTCGAGGGATAAAGACAGGCGACTTGACTGCGGCAGCGCAGCGTTCCATGCATGATTGGCAGGAAGGACGGGCGAAACAGACGGGCGGCTTGCCCGGCGGCTCGCCGAGCCACAGTTGGGCGCGCTCCCCGGGGACATGTCAGGAATGAGTGACGCGGCGAAGAGCCCAGAGCGGGAAAACTCGGAGGATTTGGCCAGGCTCCGCGCGTCGCCGCGCCTGTTCAAAAACCCCTTGCTCGACAAATTGTCGCGGGTCCATTGGTCGACGCCGCTCTTTCTTTATGTCCCGTTGATTTTTCTGCTCGCCGGACTGAGCTTGCGCAATTACCGCCCGGCGGGCGTCCTTTTGGCGGCGGCGCTCGGCTATTTCATCTGGACTCTCGTCGAATATTTCGGCCACCGTTATCTGTTCCATTGCCATTTCCCCGGCCGATTTGGAGCGCGAATCCATTTCCTGATCCATGGCGTGCACCATGAGCATCCCAACGACCGGCTGCGCCTCGTCATGCCGGCATTGCTCAGCGGTCCGATCATGCTGGTTGCCTTTGCGATCGGGTGCCTGTTGTTCGGCCTACCCCTCGAATATCCGGTCCTAATGGGCTTTATTGCTGGTTATCTCGCCTATGACATGGCGCATTACTATATCCACCATGGCCAACCCAAGAGCTGGACCGGCCGTACTTTGCGGCGTCTCCACATGCTACACCATTTTCGTGATCCGGAGCGGGGTTTTGGAGTCAGCGCGCCGTGGTGGGACTATGTTTTCGGCACCGCTCACACCCCCGCCGGGCGTAGCGGCACCGGTGCATGATCTGAGGCACGATGGGCGGCAGGACAGGAGTGCGCGCTCGCGCCGTTGTCGTCTCGTTAACCTTCCTTATTGTTTTTTTCCTCGAGCCGCGCCTTTAAAAGCAGCAGTTTCGCGAATGGCGAATCGGGGTCCGGCAAGCGTTCCTTCGAGGGGGGCTTATCGCCCCTCGCGCCCAAACGCTGGCCCCACTGCTCTCCCCGCTCGGCCGCGCTGCCACGATTGTCGCTCCGCGCAGCCATTCGCCCCCTGGAGCGGCCCTCGCTGCGCCCGCGCCGTTCGTCCGGCGCGCGCTTGGCTTCCCTGCCACGCTCATGAACCGGCGTTTGCGCGGAGCTGGGAGGCGCATCGGCGATTGCGGCGGATATCTCCCTGCGATCCGGCACACCGGCCGTTGCCTTCGGAGGACCGGCGCGGCCGTCCTCCGGTGTTCTCGCTGCGGCCACGGTTAGTGCCTCAACCGGCCTGTCGCCGCCGACTCGGGGATGCTTCTTGTGGGCGCGAGCCTCAGGCTTTCGCGGTTGATGATGCTGGCGGCGAGGATGCCAAATTTCGATCAAACATTCGCCGTCTGGGATCTCTGGCAAAGGCACTTCCGGGCCTTTATCTTCACTCGGGCTCTCGGCCGCGGTCTCCGGCGGGGCGCTCGCCCCGCATGGGCCGTCCTGGGGCGCGCTGGTTTCGATGGCTTCCCTTTGAGGAGGGCCGGCTGGGCCCGCAGAGTCGCCCGGCAGTCCGACTTTCCCGTCCCGAATTTCATCTGCTTGCGGCACGACGTCGGTTTCGGAGCCAGCCGTATCAACCGCCTCGCCGCCGCCTTCTGCCGAACCCTCAATTGGGGGCGGCGCAGCCTTTACAATTGCGGTGATCGCCGGGCCCTTGCGCCGCTCAGGCTGGTAGCCAAGCGCGTGAAGGATCGAAGCAAAGCTTTCACCCGAGCACCCCGCAAGGGAAGTCATTGCGACGGTCACAACAAAGCCGTCGCCATCGGCGGCGCCTTCTGGCGGATCACCCGGCGTCACCCCTTGGCGGTAACTGATCGCCGGCCGGATCAAATCGGCGAGGCGCTCCAAAATGTCGACCCGCACCGCCCGGTCGCCGCAGACGCGAAATCCCGCCGCCCGGTACAGACTCTTTGGAATGTCCTTGAGTGCGGGAAAGGATGTCCGGCCCGAAGCGGCAAGATGGAGGACATCGCCAAGGCCCTCTGTTGCTTCCGTGCCGTGCTTAAGGCCATGAAGCTGCGCAGCGAGGGCGCGCGGAGCGGGCTTGAGTAAATTCGGCAAGTAGATGTGATAGGCACCGAAACGAACGCCATGCTTGCGCAGCGCGGCGCGATCATCCTGGCTTAGCGATTTCACCGCTTCCGCGACCCGTGCGCGGTCGAGAACGCCAAGGGACTCGGAGATTTGAAACGCAAGCCCGCGCGCGATGCCTTCCAATCCCTCGCCCTTCTCGAGATCGAAAAGGGGGGCGAGGAGCTTCGACACATGCTGGGCGAGCCAAAGATCGAGCCGCTTTTCCACCATTGCCCGCGCTTGGCCCGCGAGTTGCTCGTCCGCAAGGACCGACACGCCAGGCTGGAGGACGTGCGCGCCCGCGCAAATTTTTCCAACGGCTTCGCCAAGCCAGCGAATGATGCCGTCATTGGCAAGCACGAAGGCCTCGTCAACGGCCTCGCTGAGCCTGCGGGCCCTGCCTTCGATTTCGCTCGCCAGCGCTTTTTGCGCGGCGGCGTTCAGAGTCCTTGCGGCTTCCCCGGCAGCGTCCGGATCTGGCGTGAAATGGAACCCGGTGAGCTGGCCTACGTGCTGGCCTTCGACCAACACGTCACCGCTTGGGGTGACCTCGGCCTCCAACATGGCGTTCTCCCTCAGCCGGCGCATGAGCACGCTCGTCCTCCGGTCCACAAACCTTTGGGTGAGCCGTTCGTGCAAAGCGTCCGACAGCCTGTCCTCTACCTGACGCGTGATGTTCTGCCAATGGCAGGGGTCGCGCAACCAGCCCGGCCGGTTGGCGATGAATGTCCATGTCCGCACCTCGGCGATGCGTGCAGAGAGGATGTCGAGCCCGCCGTCGGTGCGGTCTTGCGCCGCAACATGGCGGGCAAACCAGTCGTCCGGGATGTGGCCTCGGCGGACCACGAAGTTGAAGACCGAAAGCACTAGCTCCGCATGTGCCGAAGGCGAGAGCTTTCGATAGTCTGGGATTTGGCAGCATTCCCAGAGGCGGGCGATCTCTGCTCTTGACTTTAGCGTCCGCGCGACATTTGCGTCGCGCCCGGCAATCTCGAGCACCAATTGGTCAATTGCAAGGGGCGCTCGCGTGAGCCCCGGTTCCTTGGGTAAAGCGTCGAGCGATGCGGCAAGGTCAGGAATCGACGAAAAGTCGAGTTCGCCGTTTCGCCATTGCAGCTTTGCCACATCTTCAAAACGGTGCTGTTCCAGCGCTTCAACGAGGGCAGCGTCGAAAGGAGGGCAGCGTCCCGTCGTGCCAAACGTCCCGTCACGATAATGCCGCCCTGCGCGCCCCGCGATCTGGCCAAACTCCGCAGGCGTCAGACGGCGATGCTGCCAGCCGTCAAACTTCCGGTCGGCCGCGAAAACGATATGATCGACGTCGAGATTGAGTCCCATGCCGATGGCATCAGTGGCGACGATGTAATCAACCTCGCCATTCTGAAACATCGCGACTTGGGCGTTACGGGTTCGCGGCGAGAGCGCGCCGAGGACGACGGCCGCGCCGCCATTTTGCCGCCGAACCCACTCGGCGATCGCATACACATCCTCTACGGAAAAAGCGACGATGGCGCTGCGCCGGCGCAGCCGGGTCATTTTGATGTTGCCCGTAAAGCTCAGCTTGGATAGCCTCGGGCGGGTACGAATCTTCGCACCCGGCAACAGCCCCTTTACCAAATTCGTCATGGTCGCCGCGCCGATGAGGAGCGTCTCCTCGCGGCCGCGGCGGTTTAATAAGCGGTCGGTAAAAACATGGCCGCGATCGAGATCGGCGGCGAGCTGGATTTCGTCGATGGCGACAAATGGCAAGTCGAGATTGCGCGGCATCGCCTCCACAGTCGAAATCCAATAGCGCGGCGCTCTTGGCTTGATTTTTTCCTCTCCGGTGATGAGCGCAACCGCATCGGCACCGGCCTTCTCCACCGTCCGATTGTAAACCTCGCGTGCAAGAAGCCGGAGCGGCAGGCCGATCATGCCGCTTGAATAGCAAAGCATCCGCTCGATGGCATGATGGGTCTTTCCGGTATTGGTCGGGCCGACCAGCGCCGTTACGCTCTGGGTCCGGTCCCTTGAGAAAGACTTGGCGGCGGGAAAGGAAATGTTCATTGCCCAACCGGCGCGTGAGGACGAACGGGCGTGGCTGCAGTTACATGTGTCGCTGGGCCGCCGCGGGCCGAAGCTTGCCACGCGACTCCTTTTTCAGCTGACTGATCCCCTTAAGGTACGTGAGCGCGGCAGTGTGCCGAAGTGCAGCCTCCCTCCGAAGGCCGTCTTGTATCACAATGGCACCGGTATGTATGCAACGAGACCACGCGCGGCGGTGACATTTGAACGGGAGACGAACGAATCACGCCCGAATCGCTGACGGCAAGTCAATTCCGTATTTGTTCACTACAAAATATCGAGGGACAGGTGCCGCTAATCGCTATGGGTTGTAGAAACGCAGAATTCCAGACGCCCGGCGCAGCTTCCGTGGCGGCGATGCGGATAGGGGCGGCGGCACCGCGCTGTCAACAGCGAAAACAATTTTTTGTTTGGCCCAATTCGCCGATTTTTCCAGCCACGGTATAGCTTTTGAAGTATTGCCCCAGAATTCGGTCGCGGTAATCGGTCAGATTTCGGTGCCTTTCTGTCGCCGACCTGACCTTGGAGGCAAAGACCGGGGTCAGGAGAGAAGCGATAAAGTCGAAGACTGTCGCATCCGCGCCGCACGGCCTTTCGCCCATCAAATAGAGCTTGTCCCCAAGAAGGACTGAGAGGGCATCGACATCGGCAATTGCAAGGGTTCTTGCTCGGCCGGGGTGTGGCGGCCAAATCCTTGCGAATTAACCCTGCGGCGCACCAGGGCTTGCACCACGGGCCGCACCAGTGCGGGTGCCGCTTTAAAGAATTGGGCCGGGCCTTTGGCAAAATTTTCGTCGTCGCACCAGCGTGCCGCAACAAGAGACCAATAAAGGTGCTCCTCGCACATTTTTTCGATCGCCCAGGCAGCGGCTTTCTGCTCCGGCTCGAGCCCTGCATCAAAATCGAAGCCGTATTTTTTCTCGATATGAAAGCGGATGAAGGTCGAATCCGGGACAATGGTACCCTCGTCATCGATATAGGGTAGTAGGGTAGCTTGCCTTTCGGCGCCCGCGTGTAACCGTGGCGGTTTTCCTCGAAAGGCAGGCCGGCAAATTTCAACAGCAGCATGGCCTTGATGACGAAGGGGCTGGCATCGGGAAGCCCGAAATAGGGTCCGAAGCTGTAAAACGTGATCATGGTTCACTGCCTGGTCGCGTTCGGCGGCGTGGCCACGCGCGGCTAATGCCCGGTGGCAGCCGTTACGCCCGAAGGCTCGACCGAAAATTCGACCGCATCGATTTCCGCCGATCCCGCCTGGGTCATCAGTTGAACATGCAGCGGGACCACGACATGGGCGTGCGGGACCGGTGCAAGCCAGGCTTCGATATCCCTGTTTTCGGCCATGAATTTTGTCGATTTCGAGTCCCGCGAATGGCCGGATATAGGGGTATAACGCACCCCGCAAACCGAGACCGGACCGGAGTAGCCAGCAACCGAAACTTCGCGCATTCCAAGGTAACGCAGGGTGATATTGAAGCGGACATAGCCGTCATAAACCGGAATTGTCCTGTTGCATGCCGCAGGGCCAACGAGCGGCTCGTTCTTCGGAACGAACATGACCAACGCGCTCGTCGGATCAAGGATGTTGCGTTTGTGCGCCTCGCTCACCGGTATCCTCCCCGGCTTGTCCTCAAACGGCGGGACGACGTCCACGGACTTTACGTTCCCGGCGTCAAGCGACATGCGCACCGTCCGGACGCCTTGGGAATTCGTCGACGTCGTGGCATAGGTGGAAGGCGCGAGACCATCGCGGTGCACGGCACCGCTCGCGGCGAGCGCGAGCCTGAGATTGGAGATCACGGCCGCGATACCCGTCAACTTTACATTAAGACTGACCCGGTAACTGCTGGAGCCCAAGGTCCCGGCTGCCGCCACCTCCCCAATGTTCAGCCCGACCAGGCTCACCATATAGCGTGCCCGGAACTCGTCGGCCGGGACCGAAACGGCGCCTTGGCCGAAAAACGCTAGGGCAATGGTCGCGGCAGCACACGCCGCGCGCGTTTTTCTTTTGACATCAACCATTTCGGACACCATACATCGCACGCATAGACGCCACAATATCCCAGAATGGCCGATTCGCGACGCCTGCATCTTACCAGGATCGCGAGCAAACGCCATTTCCGCCGCCCTTCCGTGCCAGAGGGACGAAGCCCCTCGGTCGACTGCGGCGGAAGAACCGGTTGTGCACTATGGGCGGAAAATTCGGCTATTGTCGGCTCGGCGCCAGAGCTTGCATCAGGCGCATCAAGCGATCCAGGGGACTCGAAATGGGCTGCAGGCTCGTGCAGCGCGCTCAGGCGGCTCTGATTATTGGAACTGCACTTGCGGGGTTGGCTGGGCTGCCGCCCGCGAAGGCTCAAGCTCTTACTGGCACTTGGGAATTTTCGTCCGATCATGGAATTGCTAAATGCCAGATTTCCCTTCACCCGGAGCTTGCCGCCCCCGGCCGCCATCAGATGACGGTCCCGTTGGCCTGCTTGAGGCCGTTTCCGGTGCTTGGGCCGGCTGAGTCATGGAATCTGCAAGGCGATCACCTCGCTTTTGTTGGCCGCAGCGGTCAAGCTATTCTCGATTTTGCGGCGAAGCCCGGTGCCTATGTCGCGACCGGGCCGAACGGGGAGACGTACCGGCTGGCTGCGATGAGTGGCGGGGCAGAAGACCTGCCTCAGATCCAGCAGGAAAACAAACCTCAACCCGCCACTCAGATGGCAGAGGTGTCAACGGCAAAAGTGCAGGCCGAAGCGGCAGGACGTTATTCTGTCCTGCGTGAAGATGGTAAAGATACCGGGTGCATGCTCACCCTCGACGCTAAGGGCGCGTCACAGCGTAAGGGAAAGGCGTCTCTCGCTCCAGGCTGCCGCGACCAAGGTATAGTGATATTTGACCCGGCCGGCTGGGACATTACAGATGGACGCTTGGTTTTGACCGCGCGCAAGGGTCACAAGGCCCATTTCGAAGCGCGGCCCGACGGGAGCTGGAAAAAAGACGCTGCCGAAGGCAGAACCCTCAGCCTTAAGAAACTGTAGCGAAATCCCGCCTTGTCATAAACTCTTGCCCGGCCGCACCAAACCCGGCAGCAGCAAGCTGCCGCCTCCGGGTTTCGCACGGGGGTGCTTTTGTCTCAACCCTCCATTGCCGGCTTTTTTGGACCGCCGTGCGAGGCATGCCCGCCTTTGCGGCCGGCCTCGGATGCAAGGGCGTGATTCCGCGAAAAGCTGCGCTTGCTGGGATTGACACTTTGGCCGCCTTTCCGGCCTGCTTCGGCCGCCAGCCGCGGGTTTTGCGAGAAACTGCGCTTTTCGTGCGGCACGCTCTCTCCGCCTTTGCGTGCGATCGCCCTTTGTTTTTCGGGGTCCATTGACGCAAATCCACGCGTTGAAACTGGCGACTTCTTGGATGATTCCATCGGTGCGCTCATGATTCCTCTCTCAAAATGAGTTCTCTCTTTGAATTAGATAATGTTTGGCAGCGGTAAAGGTTGCCAATTTGCGTTCAAGTTCGCGTGACCTACTTAGCAGGAGCCGAAGAATGAATAAAGCATCTTTGAGAGAGACCCCGAATGGTCTGGAGTGACCACGCCCGCTCAGTGCCGCTCCGGCAACGCGCCTCCCGCCCCGACTGCCGAGGCCGGAAAAGCAAGGCTTGAGCCAAGGGCTTCCGGCTGCCTGGTCCTCCACATACTCTAGACTGGTTTTATGAAGTTGCGGTAAATAGGTGAACTTATGCCCTACCGGTGCAACGCTGGCGGGAAAAGCCATGTCTTTGAGGATCTGCGCACGCTTTTGGCGCGCGCCTCGCCCGACCGTGCCGGGGATCGGCTAGCCGGCCTCGCCGCGGCAAGCGACGAAGAACGCATTGCCGCGCGAATGGCGCTCGCGGATTTGCCGCTTGCCCGATTTCTCGATGAGCCCGCGATCCCTTATGAAGCGGACGAGGTGACGCGGCTAATCATCGATACGCATGACGCGGAGGCTTTCGCGCCGGTCGCCGCCATGACGGTCGGGGAATTTCGCGATTTTCTGCTGTCTGACGAAGCAACAGCCGAAACTCTTGCGGGCCTGGCGCCGGCCATCACGCCGGAAATGGCGGCAGGAGTGTCGAAACTGATGCGCAACCAGGATCTGATCGCCGTTGCCAAAAAAATCTCGGTGGTCACGCGCTTTCGCACCACGGTCGGTTTGCCGGGAAGGCTTTCCACCCGGATTCAACCCAACCATCCAACCGACGATCTCGCCGGGATCGGGGCAGCGATCCTCGACGGCCTCATGTATGGCTGCGGCGACGCGTGCATTGGAGTTAATCCGGCTTCGGATAGCGCCAAACAGGCCCTGGCCCTGCTCGAACGAATCGACGAATTGCGGCTGCGGTTCGAGATCCCGGTCCAGTCTTGCGTGCTCGCCCATGTTACGACAACTTTGCAAGTGATGGAGCAAAGAGGTCCGGTCGATCTCGTGTTTCAATCCATCGCGGGATCGGAGGCGGCAAACCGCGCTTTCGGGGTGAACCTGGCTCTCCTCGACGAGGCCCATTCGGCGGTCGAGTCTCTGCATCACGGCCCGCCTGGTGCCAATCTCATGTATTTCGAGACCGGTCAGGGAGCGGCGCTGTCAGCCAACGCGCATCATGACGTCGATCAGCAAACGATGGAAGCGCGCGCCTATGCTGTTGGCCGCCGCTATGCGCCGCTGCTTGTCAATACGGTCGTTGGCTTCATCGGCCCGGAATATCTTTATGACGGCAAGGAAATCATCCGTGCCGGGCTCGAGGATCATTTCTGCGGCAAGCTCATGGGACTGCCGATGGGAGTCGATGTCTGTTACACCAATCATGCCGAGGCAAGCCAAGACGACATGGACAATCTTCTGACGCTGCTTGGTGTCGCCGGCTGCAATTATATCATGGGGGTTCCGGGCGCCGACGACATCATGCTCGGCTATCAATCGACCTCCTATCATGATGCGCTATATGTGCGCTCCGTGTTGGCCTTGCGGCCGGCGCCGGAGTTCGAGGCATGGCTGAAGTCGTTCGGCATTATGGATAGTAAGGCGCGGGTGCGGCCGAGCGTTTCGGGGAGCGCGGCGCGGCTTCTTTCGGCCTCCTTGCAATGACCGAACGAGATTTTTGGGATTATCTGCGCCGCGCGACCCCGGCCCGCATTGCGCTCGGCCGGACGGGCGACGGGCTGCCCACCCGCCGGGTGTTGGAATTCGAACTCGCGCATGCGCGCGCCCGCGATGCGGTCAACACCAATCTCGATCACGCTGCGCTGATGGCCGCCCTCGCAGACTTAAACCCAATTCTCGTCCGCAGCGCGGCCGCCGGCCGGATAACGTTTTTGCAACGCCCTGATCTTGGCCGTCGTCTGGAGTCAGACTGCATCCCCTTGCTCACCCGTGGAAGGTATGACGCCACCATCGTTATCGCCGATGGACTTTGCGCGAACGCGGTGCAGGCGCAAGCCGCGCCGCTCTGCAAAATTCTGCTGGCGTCGCAAGACTTCGTTTTTGCGCCTCCGGTCGTGGCGCTTCAAGCGCGTGTCGCCTTGGGCGATGAGATCGCGGCGCGGCAAGGCGCGGCGCTGGTAGCCGTACTCATCGGCGAGCGCCCAGGGCTGTCATCTTGCGACAGTGTTGGCGCTTATATCACCCTCGATCCAAAACCCGGCGTGACCATGGATGCCGAGCGCAATTGCGTGTCGAACATCCGTCCGCGAGGGCTATCGGTGGAAGAAGCGGGCCGCCGTATCCTCGCGATAATGGCGCTCGCCCGGAGCATCCGATGCACGGGCACGCGGCTGAAAGAGGACGAGGCTCTTGCACTGCTGCCGCGGCCGTCGGAACGGTAAGACCAACCCTGGCCTGCCGCTCTAAGGTCCAAAACGCGCTGCGAGCGGCCTTGCTGTCACCCTTAACAAGTTCCCAAATATTTTGCCCCTAGGGCCGTCAGCCGGCATCAACGAATGGCGATAGAGTTGCCTCGGCCTTCGCGAAAAGCTCTCCTGCCACCTCTTTATCTGCCGCCAATGCGTTTTCCGCCACTTGCTTCGGTGCGGTTGCGCCAACGATTGCCGACGAGACTTCCGGCCTGCGCAGCACCCAAGCCAGCGCGAATTGAGGCAAAGAGAGTCCTGCCTCCTGCTCGGCAATGCGCCTTACTTCCTGCACCGCCTCGAGCACGGGCTGCTCCAGCCACTCCTTAGGCAGCATGGAACCCATGGCCGTGTGTGCGGCCCGGGATGCCGGAGGAGGCGGCGCATCGGGGCGGTATTTGCCGGTGAGCACGCCTTGAGCGAGCGGCGACCAGACGATCTGGCCGATGCCGAGCTTCGCACAGCAGGGAAATATATCGTTTTGCGGAGCGGGCCAGAGCATTGAGTATTGCGGCTGACTCGATACGAAACGCTCAACGCCTGCCATTAGTGCGGCGCGTTCAATTTTGTCAGCCGGCCATTCGCTAAACCCGATGTAGCGCGTCTTGCCGTGGCGCACGGCCGCGGTCAAAGCTTCCATCGTTTCCTCGAGCGGGGTATCAGGATCATAGCGATGGCATTGATAAAGATCGACATAATCTGTGCGAAGCCGCTTCAGCGAGGCATCGAGCTGCTTTGCGACTTGCGCGCGCGACAGACCCTTGTCGGTGTCGCTCATCGGGAAAAAAACCTTGGTCGCCAGAACAAAGGAATCGCGGGCCATTCCGGCCAGCGCTTCGCCGAGCACGCTTTCGGCCGCGCCGCGGCCATAGATATTTGCAGTGTCAAGGAGCGTGATCCCGAGGTCCAGTGCCTTGTTGATGCAAGCAATAGCCTGCCGCTTTTCGATGCCGCCTGAAAAAGTAAGCCAAGAACCGAGTGAAATGACCGAAACCTGAAGGTCACTTTTACCGAGCTGGCGATATTTCACGATTAGGCTCTCCAGCTAACTCGAGACCTTGGGATACAGAAGCACCCTCGTAAAAACGCAATTATTGCTTGGCAAGCAAATCGCGAATTTCCCCAAGCAGGGATTCGGTGCGTTGAGGAGCCGCGCGCAAGTCCGCACTCCTCGCTACAAGCGCGTCTTTGATCTCCTCGAGTAAAAGTTCGGAGCGCGGGGGAGACGGCGGCGGCGTGGCCGGTTCCGACTTTTTCAGCATGCTCAAGGCGCGAATGACCAGGAACAGGATGAATGCGATGATCAGAAAATTTACGGAAACGGTCAAAAAATTCCCCCAGCCAAGAACGGCGCCTTGTTTCTTTGCCTCGGCGTATACCGGCGAAGTGACCGCCTTCGAAAGACCGACAAAATAGTTGGAAAAGTCGAGGCCGCCGGTGATCGCGCCGATGACCGGCATAATGATATCGTCGACGAGCGAGCCAATGATCTTTCCGAACGCCGCGCCGATGATCACGGCGACAGCGAGGTCGACCACATTGCCCTTCATCGCGAATTCTTTGAAGTCTTCGAGCATCCGCATTCCTCGGACGTATGACCTCGGGGTCGCTCTCGAAGGGCGGCTACGTGCCACGCCGCGGCTGTCGCTGCCGTCCAAGGGAAATGGACGGCTGTAGAAGCCGGTTTTCGCTTCCCTTCACGCCACGCTGCCGTTTGGAGACTACGTCCTCACTTTAGATGCTGGGCGAGAAACTTGTTCATCTCAAACATCGTCACTTTGCTTTTGCCGAATACCGCAGCGAGTTTCTCGTCGGCAAGAATTTCCCGCTTATTCGCTTCGTTTTGCAGCTTATGCTTCTTGATGTAGTCCCACATCTTGCTCACGACCTCCGTACGGGGCAGAGGATCCGAGCCGACAACCGCCGCAAGCTCTTTTGAAGGCTGCAAGGGTTTCGCGAACGCGCTGGCCCCGGACGCATTTTTTTTCGCCGCCGAGGGTTTGGAAGTCTTGCCCGTGGCGGGCGTGGCCTTTTTACCTGTAGTCATCCGCTTTGCCTCCATGGATATGCGGAAGAGCCTGCCGCAGCAAACCGCCTCCCGCCCGCATTGTTGCAATAAGCTTGGCTCGACGGAACCCCAACCGTTGCGCCCCGTCAAGCGTTCTGAACAATCTTTATTTAAGCTCATCTGGCATCGGCTACGCTTCCGCCGCCACAAAGAGCTCATTGGGCCCAGCGAAGCAGCACTGGAGCAGTTAAAAGCCCCACCCCTTTGCGATTCGCACGTTCCAAGGTAAAGCACTTGGCCACGGTTTGGCTGATATTCGGTAGAAACCGGCGAAAGCGGGCGAAAGTCTTGGGGAAAACTGATCTTTGCGGAAGCGGCGGCTCCCAAATGCGGCTCGCCGGGGGCTTGACCCGCGTTTAGACCATCACCTCGACCGCGTTTTCGGGATGGCGTTTTGTCAGCTCCACACGCAATTTTTCCATGGCCCGGGTCTCGATTTGGCGCACCCTCTCCTTGGAAATGCCCAAGCGATCCCCCAGGGCTTCGAGCGTCGCCGTGTCATCAGTGAGCCGCCGTTCGCACAGGATTTTGCGCTCGCGATCGGAGAGCGCGCTCAAAGCCTCTTTCAGCCAGGTAATCCGCCGGCCTCTGTCGATGGCAAGCCCGGCCACCTCGTCCGGGCGCGGGTTGTCGTCGATGAGCGTCACCGTCCGCTCCCGGGCGGCGAAGGAATCATTTTCTCCAATCGGTATACTGAGCGATAAATCGGGGCTCGACAAACGCGCGTCCATGCATTCGACGTCCGAGCAGGAGACCCCAAGCGCCTCCGCAATCTGACAGACCGTATCGGAAACGGCGGCGGACCCGCCCGCCTGAGCCAGTTTGGCGCGGATCCGGCGAAGATTGAAGAATAGTGCTTTTTGGGCCGAACTCGTGCCTCCCCGCACGATCGACCAATTGTGCAAAATGTAGTTTTGCATAGCAGCACGGATCCACCATGATGCATAGGTGGAAAAACGCACGTCGCGATCCGGTTCGAAACGCGCTGCCGCTTCCAAGAGCCCGACATGGCCTTCCTGAATGAGGTCGGCGACCGACAATCCGTAGTGGCGAAAGCGCACCGCCAGCGCGATGACAAGCCGCATGTGCGCCCGCGCGAGACGATGCATGGCCTTTTCATCGGCCTCATGCCGCCAGCGTGAAGCAAGGTCGCGTTCTTCGTCACGGTCAAGGTAAGGTGCCGCCACCGCCGCGGCGAGAAAATTTTGAGCTACTTCCGCTAATTGAGCCATGGCCATTGCCCGCCGCGCGAAACGGCGATTCCCTTCCCCGAGCTCGCCAGCTATCTCCTGGCTATCCTTGGGGTCATTGCTCGCCCTTATTATAGCAGTCTTTGGCGGCGTCCCGCAATTAATCGCCGCGCAGTCCCATTTGCGGCAGGTCTTTTCAAAAAAGGTACCCGGCGAACTCCGCAGCGCGCCGCGAGCCTTGTTACAAACGATTAACTGGCGCTCGTGGTTCCGACTCCACCCCGCGACGTTGAATCAGACGTCAAACGGCAAAGGTTCAGGCAAATAGCGGCGATT
>JBPYDY010000170.1:0-3290 GCA_051986155.1 Methylocella sp. | reverse complement strand
CAAGCGCTGGGCCGATCGGAGGCGAAGGATTGGCCGCCCCGGCCGGCACTTGAAGCTTCACGTAACCTGCGACCTTCTTTGCCATTGCTTTGCTCCAATACGCCACATGCCGTCACTCTGGCGTTTGCAGCCGTGGCCGTGTTTGCCCGATTCCTATAGGCAGATCTGCCGCTCCCGCGTCAATGTCCCCCATGGCGCGCGAACAGCCTATGGCCGTTGCGAACCGCCCCACGCACTCTCCCTCTCCTCTATTCTAGAGGCTTGCGGCTTAGGCAAGTGGCCAGCACTTCTCCGCCGGTCTTTCACCTCGGCCAAAGCTGCTGCCCCCCACCCGCAAAAGAGCCACTCCGGTCAGACCTTTTCAACTTGCCCATACTCCAATTCCACCGGGGTCGGGCGCCCGAAGATAGAGACGGCGACTTTGACCCTCGAACGGTCCTCATCAACGTCCTCCACAATCCCATTGAACGAAGCGAAGGGCCCGTCGGCAACGCGGACGGTTTCACCAATCTCGAACGAGATCGACGCCTTCGGCCGTTCTACCCCTTCCTTGACCTGTCCTTTGATTCGCTCGGCCTCGAAATCGGAGATCGGCATCGGCTTTTTGTCGGCACCCAAAAATCCGGTTACCTTAGGCGTATTCTTGATGAGATGGTAGACATCATCGGTCAGATCGCATTTCACGAGCACATACCCGGGAAAAAATTTTCGCTCCGAATTTATCTTGCGGCCGCGGCGAATCTCCACGACCTGCTCTGTGGGCACAAGAACCTCTTCGAATTTGTCCGAAAGGCCGCGCTGGGCGGCCTGCTCCTTGACCGATTCGGCCACCTTCTTTTCGAAATTCGAATAGGCGTGTACAATGTACCAGCGCATGCTCATGGAAGAATCTTTAAACCTCTTGCAACTGCGTCGCTTAGGCCGGAATTTCCTGCGCCGCTCCGGCCGCGACAAACTTTACTCCGATGGACCAAATTTAAACATCAAAACAAAGAGTTGCGGGCGCCCCAAGCTAACCAAATCCCCCAGGCTGAAACTGTCTTAGTGGACCAGGTTCAAAATCCCGGTCACGGTAAAGCGAAGCATCCAATCCACGAAAACGAAAAACAGGCTCGCGAGCAGGACCATGAGGATGACGAGCGCAGTTGTGATGAGGGTTTCGCGGCGCGTCGGCCACGTCACCTTGCCGGCCTCGGAACGGACCTCTTGCAAGAATTCCAGGGGGTTAGTCATTAGTATGACTGTTTGACTGTGTGATTGTGACGTGACGCAGCGAATAGCGGTAGCTTCGGCGGGCGGCAAGCCTTCCGGCGCCAGGACACGCGCGATTTGCCGCGGTGAAGGCCGCCCTGATCTCCAACAAGCGCGGTTTGAAGGAATCAGGGCACGGAACCCAAAGCTTACGCGCCAAAATTGGTTATAATCAAGCGGGCGGCGAACGCAAATTCATTTTTCAGGCTCACCCCGAACGGGGGGCGAAGCTAGCCGCCTCGCCTGATCGTTTGACCAGCGCTTTCCTGCAACGGCGAACCGAAGATGAATTGCCAATGACCGGAGCCGGCACAGATCGCACCAAGCCAAGCCTCAGTGGAGGTCCGGCGGTCATCTTGGTGCGTCCGCAGCTCGCCGTCAACATCGGCATGTGCGCGCGGGCAATGGCCAATTTCGGTCTGACGGACCTTCGGCTGGTCGCGCCGCGCGAAGGGTGGCCAAAGCGGGACGCCCTCGGCAAGCCGGCCTATGCCGCCGCAGCCGCGGGTGCGGGACTGCTCGAAGCGGCGAGGCTCTTTGAGAGCGTCGAGCGTGCAGTGCTCGATCTCAATTTCGTCTGGGCGGCCACCGCCAGGGAACGGGGCCAGTTTAAGCCCGTCAGGACTCCCGCCGAAGCGATGCCCGAATGCGGGCTCAAGCTCGCCAAAGGAGAAAAACATGGCGTCTTATTCGGGCCCGAACGCACCGGGCTCTCCAACGACGAAGTCGCGCTCGCCAATGCCATCGTCACATTTCCGGTCAATCCAGCCTATGCCTCGCTGAATCTGGCACAGGCGGTGCTTTTGGTCGGCTATGAATGGATGCGCGCCGTCACGGACGCACGGCCGCCGTTTGCCATGGTCCAGCGCTCGCCTTCCGCGCCGCGCGCGCTTATCCTGGCCTTCTTCGATTACCTCGAAGCCGAGCTCGAACGCTCTGGCTTCTTCCGTCCCGCTGCAAAGCAGCCGGTCATGCGCCGCAACTTGCGAAACATGTTTCACCGCATGCAGCTGACCGAGCAGGACGTGCGAACCCTGCGCGGGATGATAGTACGCCTCGTCGAGGGGCCGCGAGCCGGTGCCCAGCGGCGAAAAGACAGGCAGGTGCGCCACTCCGGTCCGCTCGCCGGGCCTCCGGCGACATTTGGAAAGGAGGATGCGTGAGCCCCGCGGGGCGGCGTTGCTTGCCCATTGAGCCGGCTGCGGAAATCAGTTGCGACAATTTCACCAAGGTTAACTCTAGGCAGCATATTCTCTTTAGGGAATGCCCGAGTTGGCGCCGCAAGGTTGCGGCAAGCCCGGTTGGATGTACTCCACCAGACACAGGCGGAGAATCATCCATGGGCCTCTTAAGCGCAATGAGCGCAAGCGTGACCGGAATGGCGGCACAGGCAAATTATCTCGCGACCGTTTCGGAAAACATTTCCAACAGCAACACTGTGGGTTACAAGGAAGCGGACACGCAATTTCAAAATCTCGTCGATCAGGCCGGTGTCGCGGGGGACTACTCCGCCGACGGTGTGACGACCTCGATCCGATACAATGTTTCCGAGCAGGGCGATTTGACCGGCACAACTTCGCCGACCGATCTCGCGATCCAGGGAAATGGTTTCTTTCTCGTCCAAGATACAAGTGGTGACATTTTTTTGACCAGGGCCGGGTCTTTCATTCCAAATGGTTCCGGTAATCTGGTCAATTCCGCTGGCTATACTTTGCTCGGCTACAGTCTTGCCCCGGGCGGTGCCGGCGTCACCAATACGACATCGGGCCTGACGCCGGTCAACATCAACGGGGCGGCTCTTGTTGCCAATGCTTCGACATCCGGGACGTTCACGGCAAACTTGAATTCGAACGCGCCAGTCCTGAGCGGATCTCGGCGGCGATTCGTGGGAAGTGGACGTCTACAATTCTGCCGCGAAGCACTAAAGCTGATGCCGGGACACGCCGCGATTCGTTGCCATAACGGAGTTCCTAATGCCCGAAAGAATTCCCGTCACCGTGCTCACCGGCTATCTCGGCGCGGGTAAGACGACGCTCCTT
>JBPYDY010000169.1:0-2194 GCA_051986155.1 Methylocella sp. | reverse complement strand
TGCGGCGCGCGATGGCTTCGCGCCGCGCCATTGCCGCGGCCAAGATCTCCTTTTGCGGCTGACCTGCCCGGAGCGCGGCAAGCATGCCGCCATGCGCCTCAAAGCTCTGAAACAAGCTCCACGCGCGCGTGCAAAGCGCGTCCGTCAGGGCCTCAAAACTTCCAGAGCCCGCTGCAGGATCGGCGACTTTCGCAAGCTTTGCCTCATGGATCATAATGAGTTGCGCGTTGCGCGCGATGCGGCGGGCAAACTCGTCCGGCAAGCCCAACGCCAAAGTGAATGGCAGGGCGGTGATGGTATCGGCGCCGCCGATGCCAGCCGCAAAGACTCCCATTGCTGCGCGCAAAATGTTTACCCATGGATCGTAGCGCGTCATCATTCTGAACGAAGTCTCCGCGTGAACGCGGGCAGGCTTTGGCTCGAGGCCGCATGCCGTCTCGATGCGGGCCCAGAGAAGCCGCAAGGCACGGAATTTGGCGAGCGCGAGAAATTCGTCGGCATCGGCCGCAAGGAGAAAAGCGACCTCGCCTTGCGCCTCTTCGAGCCTAAGACCCTCCGCTTCAAGCATCCGCAAATATTCCGCGCCCGTTGCGATCACCGAGGCGAGTTCTTGCGCCTCCCCCGCGCCTGCATCGTGGTAAGGCCTACCATCGGCGAGCATGAGGTGCCCGGCAAAACCGGCATTGCGCAGAAGTGTGCGTGTCTCGCGCAGATTCCCTGCCGTGCTGGCAGAGAAGGAGCCGGAGCGTGCGAGTTGCCCAATAGGATCGTGGCCAAAATCCGCATCGAGCGCGGCCGAAGTCAAACCGCGTTCTCGCGCAATCGAAGCAAAGTAAGGCGCGAGTTCAAGCAGGCGGGGACCTGCGTCGATGCGAAGCCCTATAAGATCGAGCTCGACGCCGGCGAGGGCAGCCTCCAGGTCGCGCCTCTCGCGGACTTCTAGGCCAAATCCACGCGCCGCATCGGCTGGCGAAATCGCGATCGTGAGCGCATCGGCGCCGCCTTCGAGATCCGCGCGGGCTAACGCATTGGCGATCTCGCAATCGGGATGATCGATCCGCTGCGCGATTTTCCACGGACCCGGATGCTGGCGCAACGCCCGCGCGCGTTCCTCGGCCGCACGCGGATAAAGCGGGGCGATTTCGAGCCCCTCAAATGTCGTCGAAATCAGGCTTTCGAACGCTCTGCCGCCGAGCGTCTTTTCGACAAGGCTGCGCCATTCCGCCTCGCTGGCGTGAGGAAACAAGCTGGCGGTGTCGCTCTCATCCATGGCCGCCTAAAGGATCTTTTCGATGCGCCGGTCCGGAACAAACCAAATGACCGCAACCACAATATACAGCGCAATCGCGATCCACGGCTGAAAAAAGGCAAGCCCGATCGGAACGACGTAGATCAGGATCGAAAGCTTGCCTTTCCGGTCGCCGCCTATGGCGAGGGCCAGGGTCGAATCCAAGCCGTCGCACATAATCAGCATCCGTTGCAGGAGAGTGTAACCGATCGCGGCCATGGCGAGAATAAATCCATAGGCCGCGGTTGGAAGCGCGGCAAAATCGGTCTCGTCCATCCAGCGGATCACAAAAGGCACGAGGGCGAGCCAGAACAACAGGAACATATTCGCCCACAAGGCCCGGCCGTCGACCCGCTTGCTGGCCTGAAGCATGTGGTGGTGATTGTTCCAAAAAATCGCGACATTGGTGTAACTCAGCGCATAGGTCAGGAACATCGGCAGAGTCGATCCGAGTGCGGCGAATCCGGCGCCGGGCGGCGCCTTCATCTCCAGCACCATGACGGTGATGACGACGGCAATCACGCCATCGGTAAAAGCTTCAAGCCGGCCTTTGTGCATCCACAGCTTTCTCAAAACCTCGGTCGTTGAGATTGGCGCTCACGAGCATTGGCGGGAGCGCCTAGCTAGTTTAACCCAAATGGGAGTGTTTAAGTATAATCAATTATCGTATACTCTTGAATGACTCATGATGATTCATTTGCAATCCGATGTAACCAACTAAAGAGCCACAAGAAGGCGGGTGCTAATTTGTCCCCTTCGCAGCGATGGCATTTGTATTTGCGGTATTTTGCCGAGACTGAAAGTTGGACCCTTCTAAAAACCTCGCCAATTCGCCTTGTTTCTGATTCTTTGGCAACGAAGGGATTGGAGATGAGTCGATGCACGGGCAGCCTGGATTTTTCGATG
>JBPYDY010000168.1:0-3522 GCA_051986155.1 Methylocella sp. | reverse complement strand
GTGTTTCGCAGGTTTAGGTCGCCGGTTTCGCCATTTTTTCCTTTCCAGTGGGCAAAGTCGCCTGGCTGGCCGAGCACCAAGTTCCCGACAACTGATGCGCCTGAAAGATCGAGACCGCCAGGGTGGCACCCGACAGAAGTAGGCTGCCGCCGACGCGTGTATATGGCATCGAGACCCAATCTGTGCAGTGCATGTCGCGCATGTCCAGAGGGAGACCTACCTGCAGGTAGTGGCCGTAGAGCTTACCGTCGAAGCTAGCGCCACTCATGTCGATCTCTCCCGTGATCTTCGCGCCGCGCAGGTCCACATTCTTGAAGCTCGCCATGTTTCCACCCTCGGACCGCATGAGCAGAGAGCCGCCTACTTGCAGATGATTGGCGTCGAGCTCGCCGAAGCTGGCGCCGCTCATGTCGATCTGTCCCGCGATCTTCGCGCTGAGCAGATTCACAGAATTGAAGCTCGCGGATTTCATGAGCAAGATACCGTCCACCTGCAAGGAGTCGGCGTTGAGCGGGCCCTTGAAAGCGGCGCCTCTCATGTCGATCTGTCCCGCGACCTTCGCGCCGCGCAGATTCACAAAATTGAAGCTCGCGGATGGCATGAGCAGCATGCCGCCGACCTGCAGGGCGTCGGCATTGAGCATGCGGTCGAAACTGGCGCCTCTCATGTCGACGTCGCCATCGATTTTAGCGCCGAGCAGCCTCACTTTGCTCTTCAATACTGCGCCATCGCGCAGGAACAGACTGCTCTCGGCATGAAGACTGTCGCCGTTGAATGGGCCTGTCATCAGCGAGCCAGCGAGCACAATCAAGCTTTCCGTATGTGCGTGCTTCAAATTGATAGCGCCGTCGATCCGGCTATCGTAGATCTCGATTGCTCGAACAAGCTTCGCGTTCTCAAGATCTATATCCCCCACAATCCGGGCGCCGTCGATCCGGACGCCCTTATCCGGCACTTGCTCCCGCCACGGCGCCCGTGTCAGCAGATCAGCTAGAAAGCGGCCGGGGAGATTGAGGCAGTCGTCCTGCCAGCGCTTGTCTTCCTCATGCTTCGGATCGAGCCTCGGCGTGCTGCAGTGCCAGTAAAAGTCGGCGATCTCGCCTTGCTCGATTCGAGACCACGCCCAACCTTCGGCCGTCTTCACATCGTCGTAAGCCGCCCGTGCCAGCGTCACGTCAAGCGCGCCAATCCCAAGCCAAAGCGCGCACGTGCCCAACAGCGCCATCGGGGGGTGCCGCAACACGGCAAGAAAAGCGCGCCGCGCCTTCGACATGATTGCTTCCTCCCCTCCTGGAACGCTGCTAAATTACTGGCCCATGCCAAGCCGTCCAACAAAATACGACACCGGCCGCTTATCGCGAACTCAACTTCGAAACCGCTCCAGCAAAACGTCTTTACGCAGCAAGATTCAATAGGGAGTGCGCTCCCCGCTCACTCAAATGGGCGAGCCGTATGCGGGTTTGTGCGGCCTCAACGGGATAAAATGTTTTCGCGGGAATGATTTTGGGGCGATTGCTCTGAGCCCGAAGCCGCGCGGCCATTGAGCGGATTTTCCGGATCCCAGCGGTAGGAAACGGTCTCGAAGCGCATGTGCAAGGCATCGACGAGCAAGAGCCTGCCCACGAGCCCTTCGCCGAAGCCGACGATCTCGCGGATGACCTCAAGCGCCATCATCGCGCCAATGAGGCCGGTCAGCGCGCCGAGCACGCCCGCCTCCGCGCATGCGGGGACCGTGCCCTCGGGCGGCGGCTCCGGGTAGAGGCAGCGATAGGTCGGATTGGGCTCGCCCAAGGGGCCCTTTTCATAGGGGCGCAGGACCGTGAGCGTGCCGTCGAAGGCGCCGGCCGCGGCGGTCACGAGCGGGCGCCGTTCGTAGAAGCAGGCATCGGAGACGGCATAGCGCGTCGCAAAATTGTCCGAGCCGTCGGCGACGACATCGAAACCGCGAACAAAAGCGCGGGCGTTCTCCGCGGTAAGCCTTTCGGCCATGGGGACGATGCCGACATGCGGATTGAGCCGCGCGGCGGCGTCCCGGGCGCTTTCAACCTTGGCGCGGCCAATGTCGCTTGTGCCATGGAGCACCTGGCGCTGCAAATTCGACAGCGCGACTTTGTCGTCGTCGATGATGCCGATCTCGCCAATGCCCGCGGCCGCGAGATATTGGATGAGCGGGGAGCCGAGACCGCCCGCGCCGACTACGAGCACGCGCGCGGCCTTGAGCTTTTGCTGACCGGGCCCGCCGACCCCGTGCAACACGATATGCCTTGCGTAGCGTTCGATTTCCTCGGGCGAGAACATGGCCGGTCCTAGCATGCGGCAAGCCGGACTCTCTTGGCCCGGCGCCGTGAAGTTAATGCAGGCTTTTATGCAAGCCGCAGGCGCCCTCCCTAGCCCCCTTCCTGCGCCTCGTCTGAGGGGCGTCAGCGGATGCGCCGCGCGATACTTCTGCCAAGCTTTACCGCAGAGGTTCTGGCAAGTTCGAGAAAGGCCCGAAAGCCGAGCTCCGGATTTGCCTTGAAGCGGGAAATCGCCGGGTCGAGGTAGTGCCAGGGTTGCGCCGTTTTGGTAAAAGTGTTCGCTTGCGGCCGAAAGCCGCTTGGATCATCGAGACTGCCGACTTTCACCGCCAAATATTGCGAGAGCTTCTCGTTTTTGCCAAAGAGCGGGACACCGCATTCGGCGCAAAAAAGCCGCGCAACTCTCCGGCCCTTTGCCGAAATCGTCCAATATTCCTTCGGCTCGCCCTTCGTGATTGCGACGTCCTCTGACCGCATGACGACCACATGGGATGGCGCGCCGCCCGAGACATATTGACATTCGCGGCAGTGGCACGAGAATTCAATCTGCTCCGGTCCGGAAAGTTCATAGCGCACCGCGCCACAAAGGCATCCGCCGGTAAGCTTTAGCATGATCCCTCCTGTTATCTCCGGCCGGCGGCGCGAGCTAGGGCGCCTCGCCGGCTTTGGAGGCGGCCTCCGTACGAAAGCCTTTGCCCGGCACGAAACCTGTTGCCAAATTTCAGTGTCCGTGTAGTAGCAGTCGGCGGGCACCCGGCGTTCGTTTAGCATCCGGCGGAGGCTGCGGGCGAGCCTCTTTATGGTATGATTTGGTGATATGATTTGGGGTCGGGCGTGCCCTATTGCCGGTTTAGCTCAGTCGGTAGAGCAACTGATTTGTAATCAGTAGGCCGCGGGTTCGACTCCTGCAACCGGCACCACGCAAGTCCTTGTTTTCGTATAACATTCCTAGGCCCATTTTGTACTCATTTCAAAGTTTGCCACTTTTTCTCAGTGAGTTTGCCAACTCCGACTCACGATTTGTTCTCATTCCGCCGCGCCAATTTCACGACCAGCCATTTGACGACTCCGCGCATTTTTCCGCGAAGGTCCGCCCCCTTGGCGTAATGCCGGGCCATTTCGATCGTCTTCTGCCCGAGGGCATCGGCAATGGTGCGCTCGTCGGCGCCGCTCTCCCGAAGGATGACGGCCACGGTGTGCCGCAGCCCGTAGAGCGTGGGCCCCG
>JBPYDY010000167.1:0-8781 GCA_051986155.1 Methylocella sp. | reverse complement strand
TTGCGTCGGCCTCGCCGCGCAAGGTCTTTTGATAAAGAAGGGGGGGAGCGCCAAAGACGATGCTTGCCTCTTTCTCCAGATTAAGACCGGATCGTTTGGCAAACGCCCGCAGGAGCAGCCAGCTTTTATCGAGCGGGCCGCCCGCGACGGCGAGTTTTTTCCCTTTCAAATCGGCCAGAGTCTGGATCGGCGCCTCCGCCCGTACCATCAGCGCCCCAAGCGCCGTCGAATAGGGAAAAAAAACCAGATGACCGCCCAAATCTCTTTGGCGCGCGACCCAGAGCCAATCGCTCAGAATGATGTCGGCCGATCCCCCCAACAAAGCGATCTTCGCGGCCTCGGGCGAGGCGACCGCGGTGACCTCGATGTCGAGACCGGCCTTCTTGTCCAGCTCGCGCTCGCTCGCGATCGCAAGTTCCCAGGAGAAAGTTCCGGTCGTCTGTGCTGCGATGCGGACTCTGTCATTAGCTTCAGCTTCACTATTCAGCACGGCCGCGGCTACAAGACAGAGCAAGGGATGGCCTAAAAGGTGGAGCCGCCCTCGCCGGCGTGGCGCGCTTCTTCCACCGCTTAAGTGATCTTCGGTAAGCGCCCGGCATCTGGCTTCCTGCCAAGTCCGGGTTGTCAATTGCCATTGTCTCAGGATACACATTTTGTGCGGGTCTCACGAGGGTCGTTCTTTGGCCATGGTTTGAACCGATGGGCTAGACGGCATTGAGGCGCCCTTACGTTGACAGGGAAGGAAACCGGATATGAAACGTCACTATTTGTGTCTTTTGGCCATGGCGGCCTGGGCCGGCTCGGCCGCGGGAGCGCTGGCTGCTGGGGATGCCGCGGAAGGCGAAAAGATCTTTAACCAAAAGTGCAAGGCCTGCCATCAAATTGGCGAGGGCGCCAAAAATACCGTCGGACCGGAGCTGAATGGCGTTATTGGGCGCAAGACGGGATCCGTGCCGGGTTATAATTATTCCGAGGCGAATAAATCGTCCGGCATCACCTGGGACGACGCAGCGCTCAATGAATATCTCATTAATCCGAAGGCCAAGGTTCCAGGTACGAAGATGATCCTGCCTGGCGGCGTTCCCAAGGAAACCGACCGCGAAAATCTGATCGCCTATCTTTCGCAGTTCGACGCCGACGGCAAGAAGAAATAACCGGCGCAGAACTATGTTCCCTCGCGCCGCGGAAGCATTCCCCGCGAGGGATCATAGGCCATGATGGCGAGGCTGAGAAAAGCTGTGGTTGCAGCAAGCACCACTGCAAGAGCCAGAAAATTTATCTGTTCGTAAAAAGCGAAGCGGATCAGCTCGACGGCGTGAGTAAAGGGATTGAGCTCGCAAACGGAGGCGAGCCATGGGCTGCTCTCCTTTACCCGCCATAAAGGGTAGAGAGCTGAGGAGGCAAAAAACATCGGGAAAATGACGAAGTTCATGATCCCGGCAAAATTTTCCAATTGCTTAATCAGCGACGACAAGAGCATGCCGAGCGCTCCCAGCATCAGGCCAGCAAGAATAAGCGCCGGAAGCACGGTGAGATAACCCCAAGCCTGCGGCGGCTCGATTTCCCAGAAATAGGCGACCGCCAAAAACGCGTAAACCTGGGCGACCGAAACGGCCGTTCCGGCGGCAAGCTTAGAGGTCAGGAGAAACCAGCGCGGGAAAGGACTGACGAGAAGCGTGCGCATATTGCCCATCTCGCGATCATAGACCATCGAGAGCGAGGATTGCATGCTGCTGAAAAGCGTGATCATCGCCATGAGGCCTGGCGCGATATAGACTTCATAGAGGACGTAGGTGTCGTAAGGCGGAATAATCGAGACGCCAAGCACGGAACGAAATCCCGCGGCAAAAATGAAGAGCCATACAAGCGGGCGCACCAGGGCCGAGACGAATCGTTCGCGCTGGTGCCAGTGGCGCAGCGCTTCGCGCCACACAATTCCTTGGAAGCAGCGGGCATAATTGGCAAATCCGTGGCTCCTATGGCCTGACCTTTCCACCAAAACGCTGTTCATTGCCGATCATCTCTCCGCGCGGCGGTCAGCTTCTCGAACGCCGGGCGAATGCCGGCGGCGCCCGCCCGGCCGGCAATGTCACACGCCTTGCCCTTGTCAAGCACCCGGCCGCGATGCAACAGCACGACGTCATCGCCGGCCTCGACCTCGTCGATCAAATGCGTCGCCCAAAGCACGCCGATCCCCTCGTGGGTGGCAAGGTATCGCACATGGATCAAAATATCGGCGCGCGCCTTGATATCGAGACCCGCGGTTGGCTCGTCGAGAAGCAACAGCTGCGGCTTATGCAAAAGCGCGCGGGCGATTTCGACCCGGCGCATCTGGCCGCCCGAAAGGCTGCGGGCTTTGTCACGTTTGCGCGAGGTTAAAGCGATCCCTTCGAGGACGCCAACCGCGCGTAGCTTTGCTTCCGTTGCGGAAATTCCATGCAGCGCCGCGTGATACGATAGATTTTGCATGACCGTTAGATCGAGGTCGAGCGTCCGCGGCTGAAATACGACGCCAAGCCTCCGCAAGGCTTCGCCTGAAGACCGGTTGACGTCGAAGCCAAAAATTCGGACTGTGCCCTGTTGGGTTGCGTAAAGGCGGGTGATCAAGCAATAAAGCGTGCTTTTGCCCGCGCCGTTGAGTCCGAGAAGAACAGTAAAACTTCCTGCCGCGACGCTGAATGAAACATTCTCCAAGGCCTTGCGTTTGCCGTAGCTATAGCTCACGCGATCAACCTCAAGCGCTGGACCTAAGCTCGTAAACCGGCCACTGGCTTCCTCCAGCTCTGGCATCGAACGGCTCATTGGCGGGTTATCGCTACGCCCCAGGGAAAGGACCCGACCGGGATAGATTTGACGACCTTGAGGCTTGCCACATCTATGACCGAGACGTCGTTCGAAACACCATTCGTCGTATAGAGATACTTGTTGTCTGGCGTGAACGCCATTTGCCAGACTCGCTGACCGACGAGCAGATATTTTTGGATTTTCTTTGTTGCGGCATCAATGGCCGCGACCCGGTTTGCTGGACCGAGCGCCACGAACGCCGTCTTGCCATCCTTTGTAAACCGCAAGCCCACCGGCTGGATCGCTTCCTTGGAAAGGCCCGGCACCTCGAACGCGATCTTTTGCTTGACTTTGTAATTTGCTGTGTCGATCACGCTTACCGTGCCGCCAACTTCGGCGGAGACCCACAATTCTGAGCCGTCCGGCGAAAACTGCGCGGCGCGCGGCCTTGCGTCGACGAGGACATTGGCAAAAATCTTACGCGTTCGCGTATCGATGAAATGCGCCATATTCGTCGTCTCGGAGGTATTGACGAGCACGTTGCCATCGCGGCTCAGCTCCATTCCTTCGGGTTCGACTCCGACTGGGATTTCGATAACGATCTTGCGTGTCGCAACATCGATTGCGCTGACCATATTGTCGTTCTCGTTGGCAACATAAAGGAGCTTCCCATCGGGGCTAAGAATAAGGAGCTCAGGATCAGGGCCCGAGGGCAGGGTGCCAGCGATCGCGCGCTTTCCGGTATCGAGAATTTGAATCAAATCATCGTCGCCTGCGCAGATAAAAAGCTGGCCACCATCCTGGCTTAAGGCTATTCCGCGCGGCCGGTGGCCAACCGGAATTGTCTGCGTCACTTCCATTTTCTCTGTATCGATGACGGAAATTGAATTGCCCTTTTCGTTTGAAACATAGGCGGTATAGGCCTTTGCCGCGAACGGCAGGCAAAAAGCAAATGCAAAGAGGGCCAACCGAGGGAAGAAGCGTGCCGAGATGCTGGCAGTTAATCGCGGGAAGTTTATTGCAGCTTGCATTTTGTTTCCGGTTCGTCAAAGCCCAACGTATCGAGTTGGGACGTTTGATGCAAAAAGCCCTCTTGCGGCGAGACCGAAACGATCGTGCGGCCGTCGCCAAGCAAAATGGGCTGGCGCAATTGCTGGTTCCAGTGGCGCAAGGTCTGCTTTTGGCCCTTGAAGGCGGCGATCGCAAAGTCCGGTCCGGTAAGATAATCGCGCAAGATTTTGGGGTCGTTTGAACCGGTGCGGAAGGCCGCCTCGCCGATCATGCGCACGGCCACCCAGGCATTGTTGTCGCGCGCATTCATGCGCCGGGAGGCGAGCTTCATGAATCGGTTTTGCAATTGAATTGCGCCCCATTGCTCGTGGCTTCCGTCCCAGCTCAATGGCTTTAGCCCGGCGGAGCCCGCGACTGGGCGGGGATCCCATGTGCGGAACGGGAGATAATTCGCGAAGACCTCGCTCTCGTCCGCCGCGACAAGGACGTCATAGGCGGGCGCGTTTTGGGTTGCGACCGGGATGAGCCGTTGGGTCTGCACGCTGCCCGAGTCGGAGCGGCGCCCACCGCCGGTATCCTCATAGACCCGCTCTTCGACGATCTTGGCGCCGAATTTTTTGGCGGCCCGCTCGAGCGCCGCGGCAAAAAGTGTGTCTTCTGGATGTGAGCCCTTCATCAGAAGCCAGCGCTTCCATTGCTTCCAAACGAGGTATTGGGCAAGACCATCGGCAAGCATGGAATAAGAGGGAGTAACGTGAAAGACATTGGCGCGGCAATTTTCTTCCCGAAGCGAATCCTCCGCGGCGCCGATGTTGAAAATCAGCACTCCCCGCTCCTTTGCCGCGTCGCTGAGCGCAAGCAGCAATGGCGCCGGGAGATCGGCGATCAGCAAAAAGACGCCCCGGCTGACGAGACCTTCGAGCGCGGCAACAGGGTCGCTGCCAGGTTTCAGAGGGACGTCCTCGATGGCAAATGTCTGGCCAAGAAAACGGCCGGTTGTATTGTTGTCCTCGATTGCAAGCTTAGCTCCAGCAATTCCATCGTCCGGGAAAGGGGAGTCGAGGATCGACACGGTCTCTTGCATGTGAGGCAAGCGAATGAAACCGGTTTTAACTTCGACACCGCCGGCCGCAAGCGGCGGAGGGCAAGCCAGGAGAAGCAAGGCGGCGGCAAGCGCCGGAAAAAAACGTGAGATGATCATTGCGGGATGATGCGTCGAAAGCCCCGGCTCGATCAAGACTCGCCTGTCAGGCATCCAATTTTTGAGGTTGTCCGAAGGGCGGCGGTTCCGGCAACCCCGCCAAGGCATTAACGATTGCAAACATGGCCTGCTCGTTTGGAGCCTTGGCAACAAGAACTTCATGGATGCCGGCAGCCAACAGTGGCGCCGCCGCGTTGCGCGATATACAGACATGATTTACCCGCGACAAATCCAGTCCCGCGTTGCGGGCAAGATCAAGGTAGATCTCGGCGCTGCGCCGCGAGTAGTGCAGAACCGCGGCGATTTTGCCTGTTCGCGAAAGCGCGAGAGCCTCTTCGGTCAAGGTCTCGGCCGGTTGTGCGGCGTAGACCTCGACGAGCTCGACCGCATGTCCGAATTCTGCAAGTTTGTTCTCAAGCTCCGGACCGCGGTCCCGTCCAGCGAGATAGACAAGCCTTTGGCGAGAGGAACAGCAAAGCTCAATTTTTGCCGCGAGTGTTTCGGCGTCTGGCGCAACCAGTGCCGGGCCACCAAAGCCTCGCTCGCGTGCAGCGTCCCGCGTCCGTTCGCCAACCAAAAGCAAAGGAATGAGGCGGCAGGCTTCGGGCAATGGCCAATCCCGCAAAGAGGAGAATAGCTCAAAGGCGCGCGCGCTTGTCGCAATCACCCGATCGATGACGCCCGTAGGCCATAGGGCTCCTGTCGGCACTAACTCAATCGCCGGGGAAAGGATGGCATCATGCCCCTGACGCGACAGCCGGGCCGCGGTTCTCCGCGATTCATCGATTGCGCGGGTGAGTAAAATCCGCATCGTCCAATGAGCTTTCCCAAACAATTGCAGCGGGTGACCGCGCGATGACCTGAAGGCGCAACTTATGAGCAGGTTAGCAAGTACCCTTGGTTAGGGGCAATAACAAGCAAATCGAACTGAAGTTTGTCCAGCCAAACCTGGGTTGAATATGAGTCGGGTGATGTCAGCCAACTGTTGGCAATTGAATGATCGATCGAGGGAGCCTCGTTCGCGGCTTAAATCCCTCGCGGCTCACACTTGTCTTTCGCGCGCAAGATCGCGGCATTCAGCTCGCCGCCGAAAATAAAGATCGAGGCAATCATGTAAAGGAACACAAGCGCGATCATGACAGAAGAAAGGCCCGCATAGGTCGAAACGTAACTGCGCGCAAATTCCGCAAGGTAGGATCCGAATGCAACACCGGCAGCGATCCAAAGCGAGAAGGTGAACAAAATGCCAGGAGCGATGTCTCGCAAGGATCTTCGGCCAGCGGGCAAAAATTTATGCGAAATGACAAGTGCGATCACGATTACGAGGCTGGCGATCGCAAAGCGCAGCAAGGTAATGAGGCGGTTGAGCGGCGCAAGGCCCGGTACAAAATGCAGCACCCCCTTCCAGATCAAGGGGGCAAAAACCACAAGCAATGCAAGCGTCAGAAGCGCGAACGCGCCGATAAACACAAAACCGATCGATTCAATCCGCAACAGCCACCAGGATCGGGAGTCCCGCGCGTCATAGGCGCGGTTGAGCGCAACGCGAACAGCCTCGACGCCAGTTGACGAAAAATAGATGGCAAGCACAACGCCGATCGTGAGAAGTCCGCCCCGGGTCTGCGTCAACACATTGTGAATTTCGCGCGCGATCGGTGTGGCAACTTGCTGTGGCCACGCCTGAAAGACGAGGCGCACGGCTTCATCGGCGAGCCCGTTTGGACCAAGGAATCCGGCGAGCGCGGTCACAAAGATCAGGAACGGGAACAACGATGTCAGAATCGACAATGCGATATGGCTTGCGATCGCCCAACCGTCATCATGCGAAAAGCGTTTTATGGCATCAAAGAGAATCCGAATGGCGGCGCGCATCCTCTGCGCTTCTCCTTTGATTGAGCTTGCCGCAACCGCGGGCTCTCCTTGCACACAGGCTAGCGCTGGCTTAAATGCACAGCCGGCTTCGAAGTCAGCATCGCAGGCCTGCCTCCACCCAAGCCAGAGTCGAGGTCAATTCATCTTAGTATACGAATAGCGTTTTGCGGGCAAAGCCAACAATCTGTCGCTCGATAGTTCGTGCATGAAACGAAAATTGGGAAGCGTCAGTTGAGATAGTGAAAAGAAAGCCACGTTTGTCAAAGGAGAGTGAAGTGAGCCTCATTGAATTGATCCTCACGGTGTGTACTTTGACGCAGCCGGAATCTTGCGAGGAGCGGCGCCTGCCCTTTGTGGACATAAGCTCCCTCATGCAGTGCATGAAGGAAGCGCCCCCGGCGATCGCAGAATGGGCAAATAGCCATCCTGGCAGGAGGATTGTGAAATGGCGCTGCAGCTATCCGGAAAGCGAAGGCGGTTCGCTTTAGGTGCGCGCCGTGACCCTTGGTCCACGGCGACTCCGCCCGCGCTAGCTCTAGCCTCGATCCCAGCGCGCAAATGCGGAATCAAGATAGGATCCCGGCGCGCGATCTCGCATTGCTCCCGCGCCTCAAAGCAAAATCTCCGCGCGCTCAAATGACGCCGCCAACGCCAAGCATCAGACGCTCCGGCCCGCGCAAGGATGCGCCGGGGCGATAGGGCGGCGGGTCCTCGAGGAGCCCCGGGCCAATCAGTCGCGTGGTGAGCGCGGATAAGGCCGCTTCCGCTTCAAGCCTGGCAAGCTGCGCGCCGAGACAAAAATGCGGGCCTCCGCCAAAGCCGAAATGCGGTCCATCTGCCCGGTCCGGATCGAAGCGGTCTGGATGGGAAAAGCGCTTTGGGTCACGATTGCCTGAAGCGAACAATAAAACAAGGGGTGCGCCTTTCGGAATCAGCAAACCGGCAATTTCGATCTCCGCCAATGTCTTGCGGGTGCAGAATGAACCGGCGGCTCGAAGCGCAAAAGCTCTTCGACAATGCGCGGCGCGAGCGTATTATCCCGGCGCAACCTCTCGAGCCACTCGGGATAGCGCAGGAGCGTAAGCACGCCGTTGGCGATGAGATTGACCGTGGTCTCATGTCCAGCCACGAGAAGAAGCACGGCGGTCGCAAGGAGATCGAATCGGCCCATGGACCCGTGTTTCTTATCTTTATGGGCGGCAAGGCCAGACAGAATATCGTCCGCTGGCCGCTTGCGCTTGGCCTTGATCAGAACATTCAGATAGCTCCTTAGTGCTTCGAAATCGGCCGGGGTCTTGAGGCGCTGCTCTTCACAACCTTGCCAATCGGGATCGAGTACACCGACGAGCGAAGTGGACCATTTGCGAAATTGCGCGTGATCGCCCGCTGGAACTCCTAACAGTTCGCAAATTACATTGACGGGGGAGAGGATAAGCAAATTCGCCTACGAGATCGATTCTACTTCGGCCTCGCATTCTGCCGACAAGATCGCCGATAATTGTATTGATTCGCCCGCCCATCTCAAAAAACCGCTCTGCGGTGAGCTGAGTCATAACGAGCCGGCGCAACGTCGTGTGATCTGGAGGATCGCGGAAGATCAGGGATTTATGCGTGTCGATGATCCAGGCCCTGATCGGGTTAATGATGAAGTCCCGCAGCGGATTGCCCGTCTTTGCGTGCTTGGGCTTAGGCCGGTCCTCGGAACTGACTCTCGCATCATGCAAGAGGCTTCGGATTTCGGCATAGCTGCTGGCGACATATGTGCCGTCTTCTTCGCGGCGCACCGGAGTCTCGCGAGCAAAGCATAAAAGGGATAGGGGTTGGCACGATTGGCGCATTCGAGCGCCTGCGCGAACGGGCTATTGTTCATCATGACGTTATCACAGCCTTCGCTTTGCGGCCGAGTGCGTGCC
>JBPYDY010000166.1:0-2918 GCA_051986155.1 Methylocella sp. | reverse complement strand
AAACGTTTGGGCGGCCGCGCACGCCGCATTTGATTCGAAGTGCCGGAATAATCGACGCGCGGCGCCTAACATAGGATTGAGACAACGGCTTTGCGAGGACGGGACTTGTCAATGTCGCTCGCGCCTTTACGTCGCACCAATTTCTAGGTTGCGCTTACGAAGCCGATGTCATCTCCGACCACCATGCCGGGCCCGATCGGAACGAGCTGCGGCTTCGCTATATCCAACTTTCGAAATTCAATCCCGCTGCTCCACACCTTGCGCAGGAAATCCTCGAAGACTTGAATAGTGAATTGCTCGGCCGGACAGCGGCGGTATCCGAAACCGAATGGTGCAAAGCCCGCATGGTCGCAGACCGGCAAAGGCCTTCCGTCCACAACGGGATAGACTGTGCCATAGCCGCTGTTGTGGAGCTCGACATTGCGGCCGTCCTTCACCTTGAAGGCCGTTCTGTCAAAAGGACATTTGGCAAAACCCATCTGTTCGCACTTGGCTTCATCGATTTGATGACTGGTCGGCGCTTTTTTGAAGCGATCCGGATCGAAACTTTCCGGCCGCTGCCAATGAATCGGATATAAGCTTGTCGCCGCATGCGGGATGATGATGTAGTTGAATGTTTGATCGGGCCGCGATCCTGCTGCCTCCAACGCCGATAAGCTGCCACGGTTCGGCGAAATCGTGCGGAACAATTCCATGACAAAACGAGTAAGCGGGGCGAATGTTTCAGCCGACGCATCGTCGGAGTCGCTTTCCATGGTCTTCTTGAACCAGGCGCGGATTTCAGGATCGCCGCTCGCCGCCCCGAGCCGCCGCATGATTTCGTAGATCATGTTGCCCCATTGGCTGATGGCCATGAAATCGTGCAGCACCTCAACGACTGCGTCTTGGCGTGTAAGATACTCGCCGCCTCCGCTATTCCTCATCCACCAAAACGCGAATGTCTTCTCGGGGCTCGCAATCTTTCCATCGACCAGATCGCCAATCCTGGCGCCGATCCATTGCTTCACCGCCGCTAGGTGCGATTGGACGTTCATGTAGTTGTCGTGCACAATCTTCTGCGTCGGATCTTGATGCGCGAGGACCGCGTGGAAACTTTGGGCAAATTCGCGAACGTCCGCGGGAATCGCGTCGCCCTTTACGCCCAAATGTAAATCCCAAAAAAGGTCTAAGTAGTTTTCCAGATAGCGCCCCATCACGGTTTGCCGGCATAGCTCGCGTGCAGGATCGTGTCGAAGAATTGCTGTACCTTCTCGCGATACATCGGACCGTAAAGGTCGGGCGTGAACGCGGACATGACAATGCGCTTGCGGCGGTTGTCGGGTCCGCGCTTGTCCAACGCCTGAAGAAAGACCGTAACGCCCTCCTCGGGGGCAACCCGCCAAGCCTCATAGAGCAAGCCCAGGACGTGACGAGGCAAGGCATCTTCCTTGCTGAACTGAACATCGATCATGGGTAGAAGCAGCCGCTCGCCCTTAAACGTAGTCGCCAGGAACGAAGGAATGATCACATGCTCGATGTAAGTCTTGTCGAACTCAGCGCTGAATCGGTTTCGCAAATGAGCTATCGCCGTCTGAAGATCGGCTGAATCGGCATTTCGCATCTTCGACCTCGACAAACGTGAAAAGAGCGTGGGTAGTCTGGCCTCGTATGCAGGTCGTGCCATCGACACGGGGTCTAAGCGATGGATCGCAGCGGCCGCGCGAGGCTCCCTGACAAAATGGAACCCAAAACGAGCGCAATCAACGCCGCTTGCGTTCTTGCGACTAGGCGACGCGCATTGGGCCGCGATTTACCCCGGGGTAAGGAATAAGGGACCAGCGGATTGACAGCGATCGCCACGACGGATCTCGGCGTCGCCAGCGATGGGTAGGCGCACCCTCAGCACCTTGCGCACAAGCGCAATCCTGCTGGTCCGCGCGGCCTCACGCCGCCAGCATCTTTTGCACTTCGTTGACCAGTTCGCGCAGATGGATTGGCTTCGACAGCACCTTGGCGTGCTTGGGCGCGCTCGAATCGGAGTTGAGCGCGACCGCGGCAAAGCCGGTGATGAACATGATCTTGATATCCGGGTCGAGCTCGGCGGCGCGGCGGGCGAGCTCGATGCCGTCCATTTCGGGCATCACGATATCGGTGAGCAAGAGCTCGAACGGCTCCTCGCGCAGCCGCTGGTAGGCCGATAGCCCGTTGTCGTAGGACATCACATCGAAGCCGGCATTCTGCAGCGCCTTCACCAGGAATCGGCGCATGTCGATGTCGTCTTCTGCAAGCAGGATTTTTGGCATGACCCCTCGACTCCGGCCCCGAAGCCGGCCCCTTAGATTTCCATAAGCGGGATCGCGGGTAAATATGAGGTGAAAGCCGGCCTCCTGGGCCGCACCGGCACTGGACAAACGGCCATGAGCGCACGCACGCCTTGAAGTCCGCGCCGGATCTTCACACCTTGGCAATATCGGTCGTTCGAGGCTGGCGAAAAGCGCAGGCCAAGTGCATCATAAGCGGGTTGAGAGACGCAGCGCCCAATGAACGCGAGGCCTGCGCAACAAGGCGAGTGAAATCGAGGCTTGGAAAGCCGCCGGGCGTCATGCTGGAAATCCAGGACGAATTCGAGCCCCCGTTCGAGGCGATCGAACCCGCCGAGTGCCGCGGCCCGATCCTGTTCAACTCCCCGCATAGCGGCCGGGTTTATCCGCGCGACTTTCTTTTGGCGTCGCGGCTCGACCTTGCGACCTTGCGGCGCTCGGAGGACTCCTTCGTGGACGAATTGATTGCGGGCGTGGTGGGACGCGGTCATCCGCTGGTGCGGGCGCATTTCCCGCGCTGCTATGTCGACGTCAACCGTGAGCCTTACGAGCTCGACCCGCGCATGTTCGATGGGCGGCTTCCGTCCTTCGCCAATACCCGCTCGATGCGGGTGGCCG
>JBPYDY010000165.1:0-7932 GCA_051986155.1 Methylocella sp. | reverse complement strand
GCGACTTTCTCGACGCAAACAATGTGAAGCTCGGACTGACTCTGTTTCGTGATTGCAAGCGCCAACGACAATGCGCGAGCGGCACTCTTCGAGCCGTCATTGGCATACAGGATTTTGCCGAACATCGCAACCTCTTGTGACGATTTGCCTTGTTCCAGCCCTTCCTTCGGCAATAAGTGATGCGGCAGAAAAAATTTATTCGCAATAAACGTCGGAACCACCGCGCTTGCGATGACGGCCGCTACCAGGCTGGAATATTGCTGTCCGTTAATAATCCCGTGTGACAGGCCGAACAGGCCTGCGATCGACCCAAAAGTCAGCCCGGTCGACATGAGGAGGCTGGTGTAAACCGCCTCGTTTCCAGCCGAGCCGAAGAGGTTTGCTGCGGGAAAGATACTAGCGAATTTGGCGAAGACTTTGAGAATAAGAAGAATTAGGAAGGGCATTGGTGCCGCGATAACCGATGGAATCGAAACAAGGGAACCCACGAGAATGAAAAAGAACGGTGTCAGCAATCCGAAAGTCACCGTTCGCAAACGCTGGATTAATGCGTGATTCTGGCCAACAATTCCGGAAAGCACCATTCCGGTGACATAGCCCGCGAATACCGCTTCGCTGTCCGCCCAGGTCGCGAGCGCTCCCAATCCAAGAAGAGATACAAGGAGGAACTTTGTCTCGAGCTCGGAAAGAAGGCCTCCAAACCGATTGAAAAAGCGAGAGGCGAGCCATGGAAGCACGAGCAAGATCGTGGCGGCCCCTCCGAAAGCGATCAAAGTCTTTATCGTGAACGGTGTTAAGATAAGATCAAGCGTGAGGACTGTCGCGACGTCGGTCACGAAGGTCGCTATTAAAATCGTTTTGCCGAACTGGCTCGTAGAAAGACCAAACTGGAGCATCACCGCGTATACGACGGCTGCCGACGTCGTCGACATTGCAATCCCGGCAAGCCAACTCGGCTTTACGTCCCAACCCAGATAAACATTGGCTGCCCCCGCGCACAGCCCAAATGGGACGAAGAAGCTCATCAGCCCGACCGTGCCAGCTTGCTTCCACTTGAGTTTCAAAACCGAAGGCTCGATTTCGGTGCCTGCCAAAAACGTCAGAAGGATCGAGCCAATGACAGAGAGAAACTTTACCCACTCATGACTGGTGCCGAGCATGTCCGAGCCCAGGACCAGTTGCGCGACCATTCCGACGATGACCTCGACAATGGGGCTCGAAACACGAAGCCAGAACGCAATCGCGCCCGCGATCAGCGCGAGAGCCATCCAGAGCGCGGCAATCGACAGGGATGCGGTCATGGTCCATCCGTCTACTTAGGGATTTGTCCAAACGACGAGACCGCCCGGTATTGGCGGAGCGTAATCCAATAGTACTGCTGCTTGTCTAAATCAAACCTAATCAATAATTTATGTGGTTAGCCGCACGACTATGAGTGCACTGCTTGTCAATAGACGAGTCTCTTTCCACCCAGTGCCGACGCCATTACTTGGCAATCAGCACAGGACACTTAGCCAGCTGCATAAGTCGGTCAGCGTTGCCGCCAATCATTCGTTCGTAGAGTGCAGAGTGGCCCCTTGCCCCGATGGCGAGCAAGTCCACATCAAGACTGTCCGCGAGCTTGATGATGTCCTGCACCGGATGCCCTCTGATGACATGAGTGTGGAGCTCCACTTCGTATCCCTGCGCCCTTGCGCGCGCCCGCTCAAGGACGCCATCGATTCGACGGGCGACTGCTCCTTCCTCCTCGCGCTCCTCTTCGCCGATCTCAGAAATATAAGGGACCTCCTCCACGCAAGCCATGTGCATCTCGGCTCTGTTTTGCTTGGCAATCGAAAGGGCCAGAGTGAGGGCACGGACAGCATGTTTGGAGCCGTCATTAGCATGGAGGATCTTGTTGAAGAGCGCGCCAGTGCCCTTCGTGACCGGCAGCTTTACGACTAACGCCGGGCACGGAGCCAGTTGCACCATGCGATCCGCGTGGCTGCCCATCATCCGCTCATACAGAGCCGAATGGCCTCTCGCCCCGATGACTAGCAAATCCACCCTGAGATCGCCTGCGAGCCTGACGACGTCCCGCACCGGATGTCCCGCGATCGCGTGGGTTTGAAGCGCCACTCCGTATTCCCCGCCCATAGCACGCGCATGAGCGAAGACCTTGCGAATCCGCTCGGCAGCTCCGCCTGTCGCCTCGCGAACTTCCTCCATGAACTCGGGCATATAGGGAATTTCTTGCACGCAAACGATGTGCAATTCTGACTTGTTCTGTTGAGCGATCGCAAGCGTCAGGGTTAGTGCTTGAAATGCATGCTTGGATCCGTCGTTGGCATGCAGTATCTTTTCGAACATTGGTTGATTTCCTATCTCTACGCGTCGTCTTCCAGACTCACTTTGGTGAATAGGTGGGTTGGCACAAAGAATCTGTTTGCAATCAATGTGGGGAAGATTGCACTCCCGACGACGGCCGCCACAAGGGTTGAATATTGTTGCTCGTTGATAACCCCATGCTCGAGGGCGAAGAGAGCTGCGATCGTCCCAAAGGTCAATCCCGTCGCCATGATTAGGCTCGTAAATATCGCCTCGTTGCCCTTCGAGCATGGTCTGATTTGTTCAAACGACGAGACCGCCTAGCTCTGGCAGAGCGAAATCCAATAGTGCTGCTGGTTGTCTAAATCAAACCTAATCAATAATTCATTTGGTAGGTTGTACGCCTGATGGTTTGGACATGGTGCCAAAAATGTTGCGATATTGAGGGCTTAATGAGATGATCGACGTTCACGTCAAACGGATCTACGAGCAACCCGCCCGCTCGGACGGCAAGAGAGTCCTTGTGGATAGGATGTGGCCGCGAGGGCTAAAGCGCGAGGACGCGCATTTAGATGCCTGGATCAAGGAGGTCGCTCCGAGCGATGCGCTGCGGCGCTGGTTTGGTCACGACCCTGAAAAATGGGCAATGTTCCAGGCGCGCTATATTGCGGAGCTCAGGAAAAATGCGGCGGTTGACGAACTGCGAGAGACGATAGCTTCGAGCAAATCGGTCACCCTGCTTTTTGCCGCCAAGGATAGCTTGCACAACAACGCCATCGTCTTGCGCGACTTTTTGCGTGACGACGCGGCGAGCTCCTGAACTCTATTTTCTCTCCCGCAGGGCGGCCCAAAAGCGGCGCTGGTCCGAGCGGCGTAGAACGTCGAACGGAACGGTGCGATCGATCTTTTCGGCATCAAGCAGGCGGACGAGATCATCGGCGCCAGTGATTTCTCCGCCATCGACGGCAAGCAAAATATCGCCGGTGAGCAGGCCCGCGTGATCGGCCGGGCTTCCCCTTTCCACCGCGCTCACCACGGCTCCAAAAGCTTGCGTGAGGCCGAGGCGCAGCGCAATTCTGCGCGGCAGGGGAACCGTGCCGGCGCCAATGCCGAGATAGGCGCGGCGGACCCTTCCATGCGCGATAAGCTCGCCGAGCACAAAGCTCGCCGTGTTCGATGCGACCGCAAAGCAGATTCCTTGTGCTCCGGAAATGATGGCGGTGTTGATGCCAATGATGTCGCCCCGCGCCGAGACGAGCGGACCGCCCGAGTTGCCGGGATTAAGTGCGGCGTCGGTTTGGATCACATCGTCAATCAACCGGCCATTCTTCGACCGCAGGGAGCGTCCGAGCGCCGAAATCACTCCGGCCGTGACGCTCATATCGAAACCAAAGGGGTTGCCGATTGCGATAGCGATCTCTCCCGGCTTCAGACTCTTCGAGTTGCCAAGCCTGGCCGCTGGCAGCGTCGCGTTTTCGTCAATACGCACGAGCGCCAGATCCGTGTCGGGATCATCGCCGAGGATCCGGCCGGAAAATGTCCGGCCGTCGATTACCGTCACCTCGGCCCGCTTGGCACCTTGCACGACATGGCTGTTGGTGAGGACGAAACCGTCTGGAGAGAGAATGACGCCGGACCCCGATCCGCTTCGCCCACGGCCGTTGGACCGCAACTCGAGCCGCACGACACTTGGCCCGACGCGCGCGACCGATCCCGTCACCGCTTCGGAATAAGCGTCAAGGAGCCTGCTTTCGTCCCCATCTGATGCGAGCTGAGTAGACGGGCCGGCGCCGGTCCCCGATTGGGCGGCGCCGTCATAATCGGACAAAGATAAGCCGCGCCATCCGTAATCGTTCTGATCCATAGCCCGTGATATGGGAAGGGCAGGCAGGCAAAATAAGAGCCCCGATCCTGCTTTTGGCGGCTTGCAGGCTCGCGAAGGAGGACTAAAAAACCGCCACGGTTACGCGATGCCGGCCTATTTTGCGGATGCAAAGCAAGGTGTCTGCATCTTAAAAGGCGAGCAAAATTAGCGTAGCGCGGTGAAATTCGCATCCGGCCGGCGCTTGGCGGCGGATCGCGCAAGTTTGACATTGTCGAGGAACTGGCGCGCGCTGTTGGCCCAGGTGAACGTCAGCGCATGTTCTCTTGCCTTCTCGCGCGGAATTGCGAGTGCCGCGAGACAGGCCGTGCGCACATCCCAGTCGAGAACGCCTGCACCGCTCGCGCCTATCACATCGAGCGGGCCAGGCACCGGCAAAGCCGCCACCGGCAAGCCGCACGCGAGCGCTTCGATGAGGACGACGCCGAAAGTATCGGTGCGGCTCGGGAAAACGAATACGTCCGATGCGGCATAATAGCCTGCGAGAGCGCCGGGGTCTTTCATGCCAAGAAAATGCGCATCCGGATAGCTCGCTTGCAGCGCGCGGCGTGAAGGACCGTCACCGGCAATCAATTTCGAGCCCGGCAAGTCGAGCGCCAGAAACGCTTCGAGATTCTTCTCCGGCGCGAGTCGCCCAGCGAAAAGAAAAATAGGGCGCGGCAGATCGAGGGTTGCGGCTTTTGAAGGGTTGAAAAGGCTGTGGTCGACCCCGCGCGACCAGCGCATCAGGCGCTGAAATCCGCGATTCTCGAGATCGTCCGCGATCGATTTGGTCGCCACCATTATACCATAACCGGCATTGTGAAAGCGGCGCAGCCAGGTATAAGTAATTCCTTCCGGTATTCTGACGCGGGCGCTGATATATTCCGGAAACCTCGTATGGTAGCTCGTCGTGAAGATCCGTTTATTGCGGAGGCAATAACGGCGCGCGGCAAGGCCCAAAGGGCCTTCAGTGGCGATATGGATATGCTCGGGTGCCACGGCTTCGATCCACTTCGCGACCGCCCCGGGAGTTGCGAGCGCGAGCCTGATTTCGGCGTAGGTTGGCAGGGGGACGGTCGCAAATACTTGCGGCGTCAGGAAATCAATGCGAGTTCCGATTTCGCGTAACGCCCGGGCAACGGATTCAAGCGAGCGCACAACGCCATTGACCTGCGGCTTCCAGGCATCCGTCACCACCAAAATGTGCATTACGCCGCCGCCTTCGCGGCTCTCCTTGCAGTCAGCTGGCGGCCGGCGTCCTCGAGGCGGCGTTCATCCGCGGTTTTTTGCCAGTGCAAAATCTCAAGCCTTCCATCGTGATGTTCGGCAACCGCGGTGCAGGATTCCACAAAATCCCCGGTGTTGATATAAGCGATGCCGCCGATATCGCGGATCGCGGCGTGATGGATATGGCCGCAAACAACCCCGTCGGCGTGGTGGCGGCGCGCCGCTTCAGCCAGGGCGGATTCGAAAGCGCCAATAAAGTTCACCGCATTCTTGACCTTAAATTTGGCCCATTGCGACAGCGACCAATAGGGGAATCCAAACGCCCGGCGGGCTTTATTGAACCATAGGTTCAACCAGAGCGCCAGCGTATAAGCCCAATCGCCGAGATAGGCGACCCAGCGCGCATGCTTTACAACGACGTCAAATTGGTCGCCATGGATGACAAGGAGGCGTTTTCCACCGGCGGTCACGTGGTAGGCATGATCGGCAACTTCCACCCCGCCAAACACCGAGCCGAGATAGCTGCGGGCAAATTCATCGTGATTCCCCGGCAGGAAAATCACGCGGGCGCCCTTGCGGACCTTGCGCAGCAGCTTCTGCACAACGTCATTATGTGACTGCGGCCAATACCAGCCGCTCTTGAGGCGCCAGCCATCGATCATGTCGCCGACAAGATAGATCGTTGCGGCGTCATTATGTTTGAGGAAATCCAGCAAAAGCTCTGCCTGGCAGCCCCTCGTGCCCAAATGGAAGTCTGAGAGAAACAGGGTGCGATATACAGTTGGCTCGGGTTCTAGGTCTTGGTTCACCGGAAAAGCCTGGTTAAATTGCCGGAACGAGACCAAGCGAAAGCAGATTCTTATAACCGTTAAATGACAGAGCCATTGCGGCTTGGCCGTGAAGGGGCACGGGTTCTCGCGGGCCGGGGTTAGCCATTCCGCGGAACATTTTTTGGGGATTTTCCATTTTTTCCGCTGGTGAGCGAATGCAGCGATATTGAACGTAACGATTCCGACACACTCTATGATTGGGCGTCTTTTGCAGATGCTTCACGTCTCAATCGAACACGTGCTGACGACTGCCGACACCCTGCACTTTTTGCAGAAACCTCGCGCGACCTTTGCCCTTGGTGTTGCGAAGACGGCACGGGCACGCTCGCCAGCGCCGCCCGGATCAATTCCGACGAGTGCGTGCAATACTATGATTTTTCAGCCGATCCTGGAGGCGTTCTCGAATCCGAAGGGCTCCGGCGCGGGTCGGGCAAAAGCCGGGCCGGTGAATCCTGGGAGAGCCCGAGGTTGAAGCGGGCGGCGCAATCGAGCGAGCCGGCGCCTGCGAAACGCTAAGGTCCCGCTGCAATCCCGCGCAAACGATTCGCAACGTGCCGCAAGAATCCGCCTCGGCGACGATGGTCTGCCCTTCTGAAGACGACAGCGATGGAACAGCACGCCGGGGGCTCGTCTGGCCCAGTGTCGGACGGTGATCTCGCCAAAACCCCAGCACTTTGCCGGCAACTATAGTTGTCGTGGTTGCAATCGCTGGGATAGCGCATTTGTGGCATTTTCGTCACGCTGTTGCTCACAAATTTGTGATTGGTGCAGTGGAACAATGCAACAGCGTTGAAGTTTCCACTTCTTGCCGAGTCGGAGACACCACCCAACTCGGATAAAACGCCATTCGATAGGAGAAACACCATGCATAACATGAGAAACATCGGTGCAATACTAGCGGTGGCCGGGCTATTTTCTTTCCCGCTTACTGTTCAGGCGCAGGGCATTCCTGAGGGCGCCGCTCGCGGTGCTCGGACGGGCGGCGACGCGGCAGGCCCCCTTGGCGCGGCAGTTGGCGGCGTGGTTGGAGGTGTTACAGGAGGTGTTGCTGGTCTCCTCGGCGTCGATCAGCGTCCGCGCTTTCGCGAATATGTCGTGCGCGAACACATATCTTCCTACAGGCTTCACGAACCGGTTACGGCAGGCACGGTGCTACCGCCGAAGAGTGTCACGTTTTACCCGATTCCACGCGAATTCGGGGTCCCCCCGCAATATCGCTACGGAATGGTCAACGACCAGGTGATTCTCGTCGAGCCAACAACCCGTCGAATTGTCGAGGTCATTGATTGACACGGTGAGCTTATGCCGCCGCGATTGCCTCGACACGTGCTCATTATCCCTAGCGCAAGTCGTGATCCCTAGCGCAAGTCGTGGCATAAGGCGTGACTCCGAACAGGTTCTAAATCTCTAGGTCGCCATCAAGCATTAGCAAAGGAATATTCGCTGGTTTAGAGGTCCCTAGAATGCGCGGGTGGACTCTGGAATTAGATATTGTCCTTCGCGATAACGTCGTGGCCGGCAAGGCGTGGCTGGATATAGCGGCAAGCCTGCATATGACTCGTGATCAGGTTGCTCGCCGCGCTTCTCGTCTAGGCCTCAAGCGCGGAATTTCCTTCCAGGACGCGGCAAGCCGCATACGTGAATGGGATAAGCGCCGCAAAGATAAACGCGCCCCTCACGTCCACAGGCACGAAACCAGGAAAC
>JBPYDY010000164.1:0-7257 GCA_051986155.1 Methylocella sp. | reverse complement strand
ACGCGCTCGAGCAGGAAAAGACGCAGGGAAAAGCCGGACAGATTGCCGAGCGGCTGGTTCGTTGCGATCTGGTGATCCTGACGAGCTTGGCTACCTGCCGTTCAGCGCATCCGGCGGCGCCTTGCTCTTCCACCTGCTTAGCAAGCTTTATGAACGCACCACCGTGGTAATCACCACAAACCTGAGCTTCAGCGAATGGGCAGGGTCTTCGGCGATACCAAAATGACGACGGCCTTGCTCGATCGCCTGACCCATCACTGTCACATCGTGGAAACCGGAAAATCAATGAGATTATAGAAACGCTCAGTTTGCACGGGAGACGACCGCCAGGCGCCTTATTTCGCCATTATTATACGCCTGCAAAAATGCCCGGTAATCTTTGAAGGACACGCAGCCGTTCGAATCGCCCTTGGGGCCCATCATATAAGTATGGGCAAGCAGCCCCGCCCGGCCATAGAGCTGGCCATTGCCGACTGGGAGGAGGCGCAGCGCCGGCACCCCGTGGAAAAGCTTTTCCCGCGGCTTGAGCTCATAGATATTTGGCGGCGTCGGCCCGCGCATGCGTTCGCTCACGTAACGCGGATCGTCCAGCCTGGAACCCAGGCCCGAATGCGCTTCCAACCTCGTTCCGTTGGGCAGATAGACGGTGTGCGCAGCGACGTCATAGACGGCCGTCCACCGGTCATAACCGGCCGATGGGTTGGAGGCGAGATTTCGCGCACTGCTAAGAATACCGGTTTCCGGCGCCGCATAGGCGAGCGCACGCCCCGAAGCTTGCGGCGCGGGTTGCTGCGAGCCAAAAATCTTATCGAAAAACGTGCGATTATCTGGGGGAGCGGTGGCAACGGCCGGGGGAGCGGTGGCAACGGCCGGGCTCCTGGCTTGCTGCGCTAACCGGGAATTGACCGGCGGGCGTGCCGGACGTCCGAACTCGGCGGGACGCTGTGGCGGCAACGGCACACTCTCGGCATATCTTGTTCGTCCCGGCTCAACAACATCCGGGGTGGCGTCCTCTTCATTGACCGCTAGACGCGGAACCGTTGCAGAAGGTTCCGGAGGAACTGCCTCGAGTTTTGCTTGAAGCGAAACGCTCTGTGCAGGCAAGAAAGGATTCGCACCCTTGATAAATTCTGGGTCGAAAAGCTCACCGTGGGTATTCGAAGCAAGGACAAGCGCGGGTGTGGCCGGAGGCGCTTTCACTTCGTTGCGCGTGGCTGGGTGCACGTAGAGAATCCAGACCGCAAACAGGGCACATAAGGCAAGGGCGCTGGCGCCAGGAACGGTTCGTGAAACCGTGCGCGAAAAAAAACGGCCGCGTTGACGTGGCGAGTAAAAAGGGGATGTCTCGATTAACTGCGTCATCCGTCCTGCTTTCGAATAGATTTCCAAGTGTTTTTGGCGAGCACTCTCCGTGGCGCCGCCAGGCGCAATTCAAATGCGGAAGCTGCGTAAGAAGCTTCCCGCCGCCCTTCTTGAAGGCCGCTTAAAGAGCTTCGTAGTTTTGCTGGAACGACAATGCGGCGATTTTTAGCTAGGTATCAAAGACGGGTGCATTATTTCGATATGGTTAACGATTATGGAACCGTGTTGTCTGCAGGCAACAGAGATAAAGACTCTCGCAGCACAGGCTTGCTTAAGGCTGTTCCTTTTGCGGATAAGCGCCGCGATAATACCAATCGCGGCATAATTTGTACAAGATCGCGGCATAATGTTGCCGAATGTGCAATTATGGATTGCGTTTCGAATTTGAAACAAACTCCGTAGCCACCGCTAGCGGACAAGGGAGTACGATGCAAGCGGAGTTGCGCAGAGACGTTTCTAAAGCCGGCGCCGCGGTGCCCGGGATCGAAATCGCCGAAATTAAAGGAGAAAAACGAGCGGTCTTCGATATTAAAAACCGGAACCTTGAAAAGTACATATGGGAGCTGAGCTCCGAGATGGAGCAGCGCCCGGGAAGCGGTTTGCGCGGGATATCCGAACGAAGATTCTATCGGTGTCTCTCGCTGCCTGCGGACGCCACAAGAATGCGTCGTAACATGATCGATCCCCTTTTGGAAGTTAAGTCGATGCCAAGACAGGTTACGCCGGCCTCGCTCGTGCTCAATCGAGAAAATGCACTTTCGCCGCGGTTTCCAAGACAGCGTGGCGGAAAGGCAACGGAACATCTGCGGGAGGAAAAATACGCGCGCGCATCGCTCATGCGATTATGTTCCCCAACCGCGCGTGCCGGGTTTGCGTTTGGCCGCTGACAAGTTCCTGGCCGCGGATATCAGTAGGCGACGACCGGTGCGGGCGCAAAATTGAACCTGTAGTTCAGGCCGGCGCGAACCAGCACGAGGCTGTTGTCCCAGCGTATGTTGAACGGTCCCTCTGGTGTGATTGTGGAACCAAAACCTAAAAGCGGGAAAAGGGCCGGGGTTCTGGATTCGAAGTTGACATACAGCGCCCCGCCCTTGATCAACCAATAGGGGGTCAGGGCATATTCGAGGCCGCCGCCGACGGCATAGCCTATCGCCGTTTTTCCGGTGGTGACGGCAAAGAACGGCTCGTCGTCGTTACATCCGCCAGGTCCACAGGAGTCGGTAGACCAAAGGCTGTTCTGCACACCGCCAAGAGCAAAACCGGCGGTGAAATAGACAAGCGTGCGATCGACCGCTAGACAGATGCGGGGGGCGCACCGTCCAGAGCCAGCTAATGCTGTTCGAGAACTTCCACCCATAACCGCACTTGGCGGGTTCGAACTGGAAAGTGTCGGGGAAGCAGGCGCCGGGAATAGATAATGAAGTGCTGGAGCTGTTGGTGAGGCCGCTAAAATCGGTCTTTGCCGACGCCGATGAGGCGGTGAACCTGAGCTCCATTGCAGGCATGTGGGCATGGAACAATAATCAGGCGCACAAAGTGACCATCAACTATGACGGCTCCGTGCAATCATCGACCGGCCCCGGTCGCGCAGAGGCCGCGGATCCGATCAAGCGGTCGTTTATTATTATTGTTGCGGCCGGATTTGGCTGACCGCTCGTAGCGCCAGCTTCGCACAATGCTTCGAAGGTGGCTCAATGATCCGATAGCCGGCGAAAGTGTTCCATGTTTACCACCTCGCCCATCAAACATGTTGCAGCGGTTGCGGGCCGCCGGATTGATCCGGAATTGGCTGAAGTGCGGCGATTTCCGTTTGAGCAGGTTCCGAAGGTCGAGCGCGAGCTGCGGCGGCTTTTCGAAGAAATCGGCATATCAGTGCTCGTAACTTCTGCCGCCTGTGGCGCGGACTTGCTGGCGCTGAAAGTAGCGGGTGAGTTGGGCATCCCTGCGCAGATCATTCTTCCGTTCAGCTTGGGGCGTTTCAAAGCGGTTTCCGTGCTGGACAGGCCTCACCCTGATTATTGGGGCAATCTGTTTGATCAGGCGATTGCCGCCGCCCGCGCAAATGGCGAGCTCATCGAGCTAGCAGGCAACGCGATGACCCCCTCAAAAGGGCCGCTGCGGGAAAAGCTGTTCCGCTACGCGCGCTATAACGCCGAGCTCACCCCTGAGGGTCTGCGAGACCTCGGATGCGGCGATATCAAGCCAGAACACGTTCAGAAGATGGATTCGGTGGAGTTTATTCCCGCCTTGCAACGAGTCGGAAAAGCGGCGGCTGACCGCAATGTTGATCGAGCGCATTTCAACTTTGCAGTCTTCCGGCCGTGAGTTCGGCTCGAAGCATGCATAAGGCGGCTAATTCTGCTGCTATTGCTCGACAATGCGGAATTCGACGCGTGGCCGGCCTTTCATAGTCTCGCCGCTGTGGCCTTCCGTTGTCTCCTTGTTGCTGGTCGCAGGGGAACGCCCGTAACCCTTTGCAATCAGAATTGCGGGGTTGACGCCTGCGTTCACGAGGGCTTGGCGCACCGCATTCGCGCGCCGTTGTGACAATTTGATACGGGAGGTACCGGACTCGTTCGTGTAGCCGGAGATCCAAACGACGCTTCCACCTGGCAATTGTTTGAGCAGGCCGGCTACCTGCGCCAGGGCAGCCTTGCTTGCCGGTGGAACCTTGACGCTGCTCGAAGAAAAATAAATGGCCGGCAGTTTAAGGGCCGCTTCGGGAGGAGCGATCGCCTTTTTGTCGCCTAGGCCGGCGGTCACCTCCGGCGAAGTCGCCGCTGTTTTGGGCGCGGCGCTATCGGCGGCCGCAGCTCCCGGGCTGAGCGCGCCGGCTGGAACCGACGGCGCAATTGATGTCACTGTGGGAGCGGCGTTTGGCGCCGCGGTAGCTGCGCTCGGCGACGGCCCGGGCTGATGGGCCGGCGCCGCGGGCGCAACTTGTGCCACGACTGTCCCCGACCCTGCGGCCACACGATGGCCTGTCCCGCGCGCGGCAAAATATCCGGCTACCCCGAGCACGATAAGAAAGGCCGCGCCCGGAACAAGCAATCGGCTGAGTGACGGCGCGGGGCGGCTCTCCGCCATTGCGCTCAGCGGAATGTGCTTCAGCGGAATGTGGTCTGGTTCAGGCGGTGCGACTTCGTCGCCCATTGATGCGGGCCCTGCAACTTCGTCGCTGATCGACGCAGGAGGCGGGATAGGCTCGTCTGAGAAACCGCTTTCCATTAGCAGCCCGATTATCGACGGTATCGTGTTCCGCAAAAGCGTTGTTGCAAAATCTTGGCTTACGCCGGCTTTATCGGCAATCCTGCCGATAACCTCAGAACCGAGCGCCTGCTCGACCTCTTGCTCCGTGAGCCGCGCAGGATGGGCTAACCCCAACCGGGAAGCAACTTGGGTGGCAAGTCCCGCGGCCTCGAACCTATCCACGAAGCCGCCTACACCTCCTGGCTGTTCCGTGATCAGGTCCAGGGTCTCTCGAACAAGCGAGCGGCCCTTGGGTCCGAGGCGGTGTTGCGCGGCGATTTTCTTAACAAAGACGTCAAAAGGATTGAACGTGTCAAACGCCGGGATCTTGCGGTGTCTGTTTCTCGAACCCGCCATGTGAGTCGTCTCCTCATCGCAGCTTTGCCTCGCTAGAGGCGAGAACGTCCGTCTCCGCTGAATTGTCGGACCTTGGGGCCGTAAGCGAAAGCTGTTCCAACCTAACACTCTTCGATGGCCGCTGTGGCTAAATATTGATCTCGATGCCTATGGCAATAGCCGAATGCAAAAGATCTCGTTACCAATCCGGCGAGCCGCTGGGTTGAAGCTCGCGCGGTTGGCAGCCTCCTCGCAAGCCCGGCGCTCTCCGGCGACGGTTGGGACAGGGCCCCATGCTGCTACCGTGAAGATACCGGCCAGGGCTATCCGGTGAAAATGGAGAAAGAGACGTTCACAAAGCTTTGACCGAAGGAGGAGAGCTTCCAAGGGGCGGGGGATATGCAGGTGGCGCTCAAGCGGCCACGCCTTGGCACTAACGTGGCACCATGGTGTCTTCGTCGTCCAGCCCACAGGCCCGGCGAGCAAAGCTCGCGTTTTTGAAAGAATCGACTCCTCCTCGCATAGGTTACGCTGCGGTTACGCTGCGTGACCTATAGTGAAATCTGGCATTGTCCGAGGGTGCTATCTAGAATTGTTACGATTCATCCCATGTCCTCCTCCCTGTTGACCACCCGCCGTTTCGCGCCGCTCTTCTGGTGCCAGTTCTTTTCGGCCTTCAACGATAATTTCCTAAAAAACGTGCTGGTCTTCATGATCTTGTTCAAGATCGGAGGGCCGGATGGTGAGACGCTGATCAGCTTGGCAGGAGCGGTCTTTATCGCCCCGTTCTTTTTTCTCTCGGGGCTCGGCGGCGAGCTCGCGGACCGCTTCGACAAGGCGGCGGTTGCGCAGCGTCTCAAGCTCGCCGAGATTGGGGTTACGGCCCTCGCGAGCGCGGGCTTCGCGCTCCATTCGCTGGCCGCGATGTTCTTGGCGCTGTTCCTCTTTGGGGTGATCGCGGCGCTGTTTAGCCCAATTAAATACGGTATCCTCCCCGACCACCTCGCGTGTGAGGAGTTGCCCTCCGGCAACGCGCTGGTCGAGGGCGCGACCTTTGTGGCGATTCTGCTCGGCACAATCGCCGGCGGAATGGCGTCGCGAGGCGGTGGCCCCGTTCTGTTCGGTGCCTTGCTCACCGCCTTTTCCCTCGCCTGCTGGGGCGCGGCACTCATGATTCCGAAGACCGGCGAAGCCGCGCCGGCGCTGCATATCGACAAAAATGTTATCCGTTCGACTGGCGCGCTTCTCAAGGATCTTTGGGCTCGTCCCCGCCTCCGCTGGGCCGCCATTGTCGTGAGCTGGTTCTGGCTCGTTGGCGCCGTAACCTTGTCGCTGTTACCGCCCTTGGTGACGACGGTGCTTGGGGGCGACGAGACTGCTGTCACCGTCTATCTGGCGGTCTTTGCCATTGCCGTCGCCCTGGGCTCGAGGTTAGCGTCATGGCTCGCGCAAGGGCGCATCGTCCTCTTCCCGATACTTATTGGCGCGGTCCTGCTCGGGCTTTTTGCGCTTGATCTTGGCTGGGCGGCGCTTGGCGCACCGCCTGCCGTTACACCTTCGCCCATTGGCATCGTCCTATCCGCGGGTCTTGGCTGGCGGACCGCGATCGACCTTGCCGGACTTGCCGTCGCGGGCGGCCTGTTCATTGTTCCCTCCTTCGCCGCCGTGCAAGCGTGGGCAGGTTCGGACCGGCGCGCCCGGGTGGTGGCGGCGGTCAACGTGCTCAATGCCGCCTTCATGGTCGCGGGCGGACTTGCGGTCGCCGCGCTGCAGAAGGCCGGCCTTGATACCCCTATCCTAATCCTCGTAATCGGCGCCGCGTGCATCCTGGCAGCGTTCGCGATTGGCGGCACAATGCCCACACGCGCCTTTCATCGCCGTATAGGCGACGGTGACCGGAAAGCCAGTCCGATCTGCACGGATGACTGACTAATTGATTTTAAAAGCCTTTTCGAGCGTTCTTCGGCGTCCCAGTCCATGGCGTCACTCCGCCGGCTCGCGGGCCTTCGCCTTCGTCGGCTCGGGCATCAAATATTTCGGCCAAGGGACCCCAGCCCGCCGGGCATTTTCCCGCAAAGTTCTAGCTACAAAATTCAATGGTAAGCCGAAGGTCGGCTCGCAAACGCCGCCGCGCCTTCCTAGCTCGGCCTGGGCTTGCTGTGGCCTGCCAAACGCCGCCACTTGCCGGCCGGCGATGGTCGTCCCTATGCAGAAAAAAGTCTGATCGGCGAATTCGGCATAACGCTCGCGCTCGCCCACTTGCCAAGCCGCGGACCATTCCCGATAGTACCGCGCCGTAAGTTCCGCGGC
>JBPYDY010000163.1:0-2990 GCA_051986155.1 Methylocella sp. | reverse complement strand
CAGGCTGCCCGTGCATCGACTCATCTCCAATCCCTTCGTTGCCAAAGAATCAGAAACCAAGGCGAATTGGCGAGGTTTTTAGAAGCGTCCACTTGCGTGAGGATCGTATTGCGCGACACGCCGCCATCCGTAGCGATGTCTGTCACGGTTTTGCCGGAGGCGAGGCTGCGGGCGACGCGCGCCTCAGCGGGTGTCAGGTCGAACAGGGACTGCACGAGTTCGACGGGCAGCGCTTGCGGCAGAGTCACGGGAGTCAAGACAAATGCGGCGGCGCAGCGGACGAAAATGTCGCGCGCGGACAAGTGAATTGGAATGACATGCGCGACCATTATCGCTTCCGCGCCCATGTCGCGGACCGGGAAGGAGCGAACGCTGCCGCCCGCCGTATCGATTGCCGCGATTGCGTCGCGCAACAAGTTGTCGGCGGCCTTGTCCTTCAGTGACACGCGGTCCTGCGCCCGCCAATAAACATAGCCGGTTAGAACTTCGATCAAAGAGTTGGCGGCGAGGACCTTGCCTTGATCGTTGACAACCAGTGCCGGGAGGCCGAGAGCGGCGAGCGTTTCGCTGGCGATTCGCGCCCGCTCCAGCTGCAAGCGCGCCGACATCATCGAGTTTTTGGACAATAGCCCGTTCGAACGGTCCACGTTCGGTCCCTCGCCCCGACAACAATACCACATTTTCGCCCGTGGGAACCGGGATCGCCGTCGCTATACCACAGCCGATGCCGTGTGGGCGCCACACCTCACGGAAGACTGATTCATTGATCCAATTCATCGGGGCTGAAAATGTCGAGCCAGGTCAGAAAACCGGGATGGCGCGCAGCAAGAAAACGTTCAGCCATGTGCCCGCCCCACAACCAACCTTCCTGCACCATCTTTCCCGTGAGCTCACGGATCCTGGGCGTAGCGGTCCAATATCGAACAACGTCCGCTTTTGGAACATCCGCTTTTGTGATAAGCAGCGCCCCTCCCGTGCCCTCCACTATCCGCCCAAGCTCATCGAGAACGCCGGGCCAAAGCTCCGGTATAAAAGAACTTTCATAAATCCGATCGACGAGTTCCGGGTCCATGGGTCATTTCCCATTTTGGCCCTTTATCGCGAGTCACAGCTCACCGAAACACGATTCCGCGAAGGTCATTCATCCTCGCCGAACCGGCTGGCAAGGAGCGCGGCGATGGCGTCCAGCGCTTGCGCCGCCTCAGGGCCGTCGGCGGTGACCGTGATCGTCGCCCCTGGCCCGGCGCCAAGAGTCAATATGCCCATGATCGAACTGCCGCCAACCGTCTCCCCGCAGCGGCTGATCGTGACCGCCGCATCGAACGCATCAATGCACTGAACGAGTTTTGCCGTCGCGCGCGCGTGCAATCCTTTGCGATTGATGATCTCGAAGGTCCCAACGAGCGCGCTTCCGGGCGGTTCAAGCGAAGGGCAATCACCGGCTTCGTGCTGGACAATCTCGTCGTCGGTCATTTTCCGCTCAAGACCCGGCTCGCGATATAGATATATTTGCGGCCCGCATCCTGCGCCTGGATCACCGCCTGTTCGAGACTCGCTGTCTCGCGCACCGAGGCGAGTTTGATGAGCATTGGCAGGTTGATGCCGGCGATGACCTCAATATTGCTGCCATTCATGATCGAAATCGCAAGATTGGAAGGTGTGCCGCCGAACATGTCCGTGAGCACAATGACCCCCCCGCCGCTGTCCGCTTGGCCGACAGCCGCAAGGATATCCTGGCGCCTCTGCTCGATATCATCCTCGGGACCAATGGCAATAGTTTCGATCTGCTTTTGCGGACCTACGACATGCTCCAGCGCCGCGAGGAACTCCGCCGCAAGACAACCGTGGGTCACGAGCACGATTCCGATCATCCAGCATACCTGCCGGGTTGGGAAACTCCTTGCTGACCGGCATAGCGGAAGGAATCCCGCAAGTAGAACAGCCACGGCGGACAGCCGGCATGGCTAACCGAATTCCCGCCCCGCCATTTGCCTCGAGCGAGCCGAGTTAATACCAAAGTCAAGGGAAGCGTACCGCGGCAGCCTTTCGCGGAGACCGCCGCGTCAGAATAAGGACGAAACTGCACGGCTCGCGCACCTCATCTTCCGGCGCACGGAACTGATCATAGACAATTCCGCCAAGGCATTTTGTGCGTCGCAATGCAATTGGCAAGCGAAAACCGAAGAAGTGGAACGGCCATTTTACCGCCTGGTGCGTTTTTTCGGACCGCCCCCTTGGCTAAATCTTTGTTTTGCCGGTTTTCCTGGACGCAAAACCAGCTCGAAGCTTTGGCTCGACATGGCCCATCGAGGTTCGGTTGTAACTTGCTGGATTGAGCTGAATTGACCCGGGCAAACGCGCCCTCCGTGAAAGCTTATGCTGCAAAGGTAAAGGCTAGGTGATTATGCCCCGCAACCGCAGGTCAGCCAATATGGCCGGGGCGAAAGACGCTGGCACGGAATCTTGGCATATTCGCAAGAGCGGCAGTCTGGCGTCCAAGAGCAGGATTTGGTCATGATCAGGCCCCGGATATCGGGTAGCCGGGTCCGCCGCGCTGGCGAGCTGGATCACTGCCCGGAGTACCGCCGCAGGCAAGTATGGAACGGTAACAATTCCCTGGCCCCTCCGCTCGATCTTTCCAAGGATCGCCGGGTGGCCGCGGGCGATGATGCGGCCTCCGTGCAAACAAATGCCGACGCGGTCGTCACCAATGAGGCTTGCGAAATCGCCTGCCTGCTGCGCTACCGCGATCAAGCTTAATGCGAGTGAGCTTTTTCCGGCTCCGGAAGGCCCGCGAATAAGGACCCCTGCTTCCCCTATCACAACTGCGGTTGCGTGGAGATAGGGTGTCTCTGCGTTTCTATCCAAAGGAATTAGGGTCACGACTCAATAAATCCACCAAACGATAGCGGCGACGAGACAGACGGAAGCGAGGAAGTTTCTGGCGAGCCGGTCATAACGGGTCGCGATGCGACGAAAGTCTTTGAGGC
>JBPYDY010000162.1:0-3232 GCA_051986155.1 Methylocella sp. | reverse complement strand
CGAGGTGCACGGCCGCAGGGTTGACCCAAAGGCCATTCGCCACACCGCGCTCTTGACCGTCGAAGGGGAACGCGATGACATATGCGGTGTTGGCCAAACGCTTGGCTCATGAGCTTTGCTCTAGCCTGAGGCAGTATATGAAGTGGCATCACCTGCAAAACGGCGTTGGACATTACGGCATCTTTAGCGGCCGGCGTTGGAGCAATGAAGTATACCCAAAACTGCGCGATTTTATTGAAAAGGCGAAATTGACGCCGCCGAGCCACTTCGCCGCCGTACGGTGAACCGAAGAGGCGCGGGAGGCGCCGCGCATTTGCAGACCCCACCGAACCGCGTAAACCTGCGTCCAAATAAGCCCGTTAACATACCGAGGGGTGAATCATCCCCAATGCATCCATCGTCGCGTCAGATGAAGGATGTCGTTGTAGGTGGCAAATGCGACGAGGCTTGTCACTAACGCGAACCCGACTTTGAAGCCGATTTGTTGCGTTCTTGCATTCAAGGGCTTACCGCGAAGTGCCTCGATCGCATAGTACAACAGATGGCCACCGTCGAGGAGCGGAATCGGAAGAAGGTTCAGCATCCCGACAGAAATCGACAGAATTGCCGCAAGGTCAAAAAGCGCTGCAGCGCCTGCCTTGGCCATTGCCCCGGACATCTCGGCGATCCCGATCGGTCCAGAAAGTTGATCGGTTGGTTCCTGCCCGGCGATCATGCCTTTGACATAGGCGCCGGTTCGCGCGACGACAAAACCGACCTCCGATGCAGCGAGCCTGACGGAAGAGACGAGGCCATAATGCTTCATGTGAGCGCTTTGTGGTTCTGCGCGCACACCAAGAATAGGAACCCGGATCTTACCGAAGTGCGTGATCGTGTCACCTAGACGCGGCGTTGCGAAGAGGTCAATAATTTTTCCGCCGCGCTTGACTTGGAAGTGCAACTGCGTGCCGGCTGCCTGCACTGCGCGCTGCACGTCCTCGAAGCTATCGACCTTGGCCCCGGCGATTGAAACTATGAGGTCACCTGGCCGAAACCCGGCCGCCGCGGCAGGGCTACCGGTGGCCACACTATCTATCATAGGTGAGACGATGGCGCGCCCATGGACAAAAAATATGCCGGAGAAAATGACGATTGCTAAGATAAAATTGGCGATTGGGCCTGCAGCGACGATCGCCGCGCGTTTCCAGATTTTCTGTGAGCAGAAGCTGACCGCCCGCTCGCGCGCTGACATATTCATGATGGCACGCTCGTCCTCAAGCGATGCCCCGTTGGCATCGCCGTAGAACTTGACATAGCCGCCGAGCGGTAGCAGCGCCAATCGCCAATGAGTTCCATGGCGGTCGTCGAAGCCGAATATCTCAGGCCCAAAGCCGAGCGAGAAAGTGTCGACTTTAACGCCGCACCAGCGGCCAATCAAAAAATGGCCGAGCTCATGGAAAAACACCACGAGGCTCAAGATGAAAAGAAAAGGCCAAACAGAGCCGGCGATGAGCCCCAAGTCCGGAACAATTGGCATCTTGACGCCTCACCGGTTCACATGAAGCGTTGGGCATGGCTGCGGACATTTCGCCGTCTCTTATGTCGCTGCCATGTGTCCTGCGCATTGGATTTGGGATAGCGTTCCGCTTTTTCAAGGCTGTTGTCCGGGGCCGGCCGACGGTCTCTCAGGAATAGCCCCAACGCCAAAGCCAGCTGATTGCTTCACCGTTTGGAGGCATTTGTTCGACGACTGAAGATTCGCTGATCAAAATTGCGGAACCGGTACTTTTGACCGGCGAGCCCGCGCCCGGCTTCGCATGCTTCCGGCAAGGGCTCGGCAGACTGCGTCAATTTTCTGTTACGGACTGACTATGCCGCGAGCGCGCCGAGCCTTGGCGTCAACACTCTCGACTCTGTTTGCTCTTAAAGACGAGAGGGCACGTCAAAGCCGAAACGTGCCGCGCCGGTAGTTGACACGCGGATTATTAGAGAATGGAGACCTTTTGGTGTTCGAACGGTCATGCCTTACCGGACAAAGCCCAAAATATCCTTCACCGACGCCATGGTTTTGGCCGCGAGGCCCCGGGCGCGGGCCGCTCCGTCGATGAGAACACCATCGATAAAACCAGGATCGGCCTTGAGCCTTTGCATCTCGGCGCCGATCGGTCCGAGCTTCGCCACCGCAAGATCAGCGAGCGCCGTTTTAAAAGTCGAGAAATTCGCGCCGCCAAAATTCTTTAGGACGTCCTGTTTTGTCTGGCCGTTAAGCGCAGCAAAAATTCCGATGAGATTCTCGGCCTCTGGTCTTTGCTTCAAGCCTTCGATCTCGGACGGAAGCGGCTCCGGATCGGTCTTTGCCTTGCGGATCTTTTGCGCGATCGTTTCCGCGCTGTCTGACAGATTGATCCTCGAATAATCCGAAGGATCCGATTTCGACATTTTTTTTGAGCCGTCGCGCAGGCTCATGACGCGCGTTGCCGGCCCCTGGATCAGCGGCTCCGGCAGAGGAAAGAACGCATCGCCGTGACCAAGCGCGGCGATCGACGCGGCGAAATCGAGATTGAATTTTTGCGCGATGTCGCGGGCCAGTTCGAGATGCTGCTTTTGGTCCTCGCCGACCGGAACATGGGTTGCGCGATAAGCAAGGATATCGGCGGCCATGAGGCAAGGATAGGCATAAAGCCCAACGGACGCGTCTTCTCGGTCGCTCCCTGCCTTTTCCTTGAATTGCGTCATGCGGTTGAGCCAGCCGATGCGCGCAACGCAATTGAACACCCAGGCAAGCTCGGCATGCTCGGCGACCTGGCTCTGGTTAAACACGATGTGCCTTTTGGGATCGATCCCGCAGGCGATGAAGGCCGCCGTGACCTCCCTTATACTTAGCCGCAGCTCTTCCGGCCGTTGCGGCAGGGTGATGGCGTGAAGATCGACGACGCAATAAATGCAGTCGTGCGTTTTTTGCAGCTCGACGAATTTGACAAGGGCGCCAAGATAATTTCCAAGATGCAAATTGCCTGTCGGCTGAACGCCGGAAAAAACCCGTTCGACAAATTTTGCCATATGGGCGAGACTCCTAAAACTCTTTCGGCGCGCCTGAGCAGCCGTACGGAGCATGCGGCATCGGCCTGCGCGCGAGCGAACGCGCTCCGGCCCGAATATAGCTGAATAAAATAGCTCTAAGTCTGGGCTTCGCGTGCTTGGCTCCTGCGGACCAATGTATGGGCATCTCTTAACAACTCTACGATTTGCCTTG
>JBPYDY010000161.1:0-7932 GCA_051986155.1 Methylocella sp. | reverse complement strand
TCGCGCTCGTGCCAGAGCGCCACATTTTCCATGGCCGGCAGCACCATGCCCCGCACGAGGCGGGCAAGCCCGGTCACATTCTCGCTCAGCACCGGATTACGTTTATGCGGCATGGCAGAGGAGCCTTTTTGGCCTTCGGCAAAAAATTCCTCCGCTTCCAGCACTTCGGTGCGCTGCAAATGCCTAATCTCTGTTGCAAGCCGCTCCATCGAGGAGGCAACGACGCCAAGGGTCGCAAAAAACATCGCATGACGGTCGCGCGGGATGATTTGGGTCGAGGCGGGCTCGACTGTGAGCCCAAGTTTTTCCGCTACATAGGATTCCACGCGCGGATCGATATTGGCAAAAGTTCCAACCGCGCCGGAGATCGCGCAAGTGGCAATCTCACCGCGGGCGCGCAAAAGCCTGTCGCGGGCGCGAGTAAACTCGGCAAAGGCAGCCGCGAGCTTCAGGCCGAAGGTCGTCGGCTCGGCGTGAATTCCGTGCGAGCGGCCGATTGTGGGCGTCAATTTATGTTCGAACGCCCGCCGTTTTAGCGCCGCAAGGAGTGCATCGAGGTCGTCAATCAAAATTTCAGACGCGCGAGCTAGCTGCACGGCAAGGCAGGTATCGAGCACGTCGGAAGAGGTCATGCCTTGGTGCAGGAAACGCGCCTCGGGCCCGACAATTTCCGCAAGATGCGTCAGGAAAGCGACAACATCGTGCTGGGTGGTTTTTTCAATTTCCTCGATGCGCGCAACATCGAACGCAGCCTGACCGGCCTTTTCCCAAATGGCCGCAGCGGCTTCTTTCGGTACGACCCCGATCTCGGCCAGGGCGTCGCAGGCATAGGCCTCAATCTCAAACCAAATCCTAAACCGCGTCTCTGCCTTCCAGACGGCGGTCATTTGCGGGCGTGCGTAACGGGGGATCATGGTCGGAATGAGCCAATGAGAGCATTCGGACGGCGGGCAAAGGACGAAGCAGGCCGAACGGTCATGTCGCCGAAGAGCTGCCCGCGAAAGAATGCGGCGCCGGACTCACGGGTGCCGCCGCGCCATTGTTGATTTGCAGCACGGCAAGTCCGCGCTCGTTCGTCCCATCGGGACGGAAACGGAACACGCCGTCGGCGCCATTAAAGCCGGATTTGTTGGTGAGCACGGACGCCGAATAGCGCTGAGAACCTTGCGTATGCGCGAGGGCTGCGGCAAGCGAGACGGCATCGTAGGCAAGGGTTGCGATGCGCGGCGGATCGGAATGGTATTTCGCCTCATAGCGGGAAGCAAACGCCCTAAATCCGCCGTTCTCGGGGGCCGAGAACCACGCCCCCTGCAATGCGGGAAGATTCAACACCCGTGCGTCGTTCCAAAGACCGGTGCCGAGGATTTGGTATTTTCCGCTTAACCCGGCCGCAACGAGCGCCCGCGACATCGCCTGCATCGCGTCCGCCTGCTCGGGAATGAAGACGGCATCGATCTGATCGTTGAGCGCTCTGATCCTTTGCACGGCCGCGGTCATAGTTTGCGGCCGATAATGCTCGACCGTCATGACCCTGACATTGTTGCGCGCGGCCGCTTGTTGAAACGCGCCCTCCGCCACGCGGCCGTAGTCATTTTCCGGAATCAGCGCAGCCATGGATTTTTTTCCCTTGGACGCGGCAAAATCCACGATCCGGTCAACATAATCCTCGATCAAGAAGGAAAGCAGAAAGAGCTCCGGACCGGCAGCCGACGTGTCGGTCGAAAACGCGATGACGGGCTTGCCGGCGCCGCGCGCGACGGGAGCCACCTCGCGGGCGCTCGACGCAAACAGCGGCCCAATGATGAGGTCGGCGCCATCCGAAAGGGCCGATTGCGCGGCCGCACGCGCACCTTCGGGGGTCGAGCGATCGTCTTTCACAAGCAGGGTAATGTCGTTGTTGCCGGCCTCAAAATAGGCGAGCTCGGCGGCGTTGCGCAGCGATATGCCGACGTTGCTTGGGCCCGACGCTTGCGTCATGGGCAAGATGAGCGCAACCTTGGCCTCGCCGGAGCCGATCTTCTCGCCGGTTTCGGCCTGGCTACTGGCCTGCTGAGGGCCAGACGCAACGGCTCCGCCTGGTGGGCCACGCTCGAACATCGCGGTCACCGAGTTGCAGGCTGCCAATGCCAAACACAGTGTGCACGCGCTTGCCATCCACAGCGCACGTCGATAGCGGACCGGGCGTGCTATTCGCCGCTTATGCACCGCCTCGATCTTTCGCGGCAAATCATTCATTTGGCAAAGTTCCGATCTCTTTCGTTCCGCGGCTCTCCTATCGCCTTCCGGCCCAGGGTGCCAAAATTGCATCAAAATCGTGGTCATTTTCAGCCATGGTTGGCGAGGCTTGCGAAAAAATTAGGGCTCCTTTACTTACGAATAAAGCAAATTGCCGGTTTGCGGAACCACCGCCCGTGCCTAAGAATGGCTGGGTTTTCCGGCACGCTAGAGACCATGCAAACGGAGCGCCGACGGCTTGGATTCACCGGTGCGGCAAAAGCCTCGCCGCAGCCAACGAAGATCCAGGGCGCGAGAGCCAATGGAAAAGCCGCCTGGCACCTTTACCGCTTTCGGTCTGAAGGCCGAGGCGGAGCCCGTCCGGCCGGGGCTCCATGTCGTCGCCACGCCGATCGGCAATCTCGGAGATATTTCGTTGCGGGCGCTGGCGACGCTTGCCGGCGCCGACGCGATCATTGCCGAGGATACGCGCGTTACCAAGAAATTGCTTGCGCATTACGGTATCGCAACCCCGCTTGTTGCCTATCATGAGCACAATGCCGCAGTCATGCGGCCGCATCTCCTCGCGAGGCTGATGGGTGGCGCTGCCCTTGCCCTCGTCTCGGACGCTGGGACGCCCTTGATCTCCGATCCCGGTTTCAAACTTGTCGAGGATGCGCTCGCGCAAAACATCGAAATCCTGCCTGTTCCTGGCGCCTCGGCTGTTCTCGCGGCCCTCGTGGTGGCGGGTCTGCCGACAGACCGTTTTTTTTTCGAGGGTTTTTTGCCGCCAAAGAGCCCGGCAAGGCGGGCGCGCATTAAAGAGCTCGCTGCCATTCCCGGGACGCTTGTTTTCTTTGAGACCGCGCGCCGCGTCGCTGAAACACTGCGCGACCTTGCCGCCGTTCTCGGCGCACGGGACGCGGTGGTTGCCCGCGAACTCACCAAATTTTTTGAAACCGTCCGGCGCGCGCCGCTGCCGGACCTGGCGGCGTCCCTTGCCGCCGAACCAGCGCCGAAGGGCGAGATCGTGCTGCTTGTCGGGCCGCCTGGCACAGAGCTGCCCAAAGCGAGCGAGGGCGATCTCGACGGGCGGCTCAGCCAAGCGCTCAAAGACCATTCTGTGAAGGATGCGGCGGCCTTGGTTTCGGCCGAAACGGGCGCGCCGCGCCGCAAAGTCTATGCCCGTGCGCTCGCGCTTTCCACGCGGGCGCGGTGAGCAGACTGCCGCCGAGGAGCCACGCCGAGGCAAACCGCCAAAGGCGCTTTGGCCGAGCAACTCGCGGTTTGGACGTTGCGCCTCAAAGGCTATCGCATTCTCGCCTGCCGTTACCGCATCCGGGGCGGCGAGATCGACATCGTGGCGCGCCGCGCCGATACAATCGCCTTTGTCGAAGTAAAGGTCAGGCCAACGCTCGACGAGGCGAGGGAAGCAATCGACGCGGTAAAACGGCGGCGTATCTCCCGGGCGGCAAGGGTATGGCTTGCCGCAAATCCCTGGGCGGCGCCTTTAACTTGGCGCGGAGACTGCGTCTTTGTGGCGCCGTGGCGCTATCCACGGCACGAAATCGCGGCAATGGAGCTGGACATTGGATAGTGGCGGGATAGCCCAAAGGCTGGCCACACAAATACGTCTGCCATCGGCGCTGCCAATAGGAGCGAGCCCCCATTCTATAGGCACTATCTCAGGGCACTTATTTAAAGTTAGAAATTGGGGCTCTTGACGCGCCCTCGCGCGCCACCTAACCCCCTCCCATGCTTAGGGGAAGGCGGGCTAGTCACGGCATACATTCATGAGTTCATTTCCCGAAGGTGGCCTTGCCGAGGCAAGTAGGACGACCGCAGCTGCGGCGAGGGACGCGATCGCCGCGGATCTCACCGCAGTCATCGTTGCCGTAACGGCGGGCGACCCGCGAGTCCTCACCATAAAAGACCGCTCCGCCCTGCCATCCGGGCCGTTTGAACTCGCGCATCGCTCGCTCCAGGCCGGGCTGCGGGCCTGGGTCGAGCGCCAGACGAGGCTCCGGCTCGGTTATGTCGAACAGCTTTATACTTTTGCCGATCGCGACCGCGCCGGCGCGGGAGAGCGTGTGATTTCGATCAGCTATCTCGGGTTGACCCGCGAGCGGCCCGCCGGGGCCGAACGCGACGTCAGCTGGCTGAGCTGGTACGCTTACTTTCCCTGGGAAGACCATCGTTTGGGCGCACCGCCGGTCATTGAGGCCACGCTGTTGCCCCGTCTCGAGGCTTGGGCAGACGAACCAGAAAGCGAGAGCCTGAGGTTAAACCGGAGACAGCGCGTCGGGATCACATTTGGCGGCGGCGGCCATGCCTGGAACGAAGAACTCGTCCTCCAGCGCTATGAGCTCCTTTACGAAGCTGGTCTCACCCCGGAAGCCATGCGCGGAACCTTGTTGGATGCCACGCTGCGCGGATCGAACGCCGAAGCCCTCGCCGCTGCAGGCCAGGCGATGATCCTTGACCACCGCCGCATCCTCGCCACCGGCATCGCAAGGCTCAGAGCGAAGATTAAGTATCGCCCGGTCGTGTTCGAATTAATGCCGGAAACTTTTACGCTGTTGCAATTGCAGCGCTGCGTCGAGGCCCTGGCCGGGCGGCTCGTGCATAAGCAGAATTTCCGCCGTTTGATCGAACAGCAGGACCTCGTCGAGGAAACCGGGGAAACCACTCCCGATACCGGCGGCCGTCCAGCCAAATTGTTCCGGTTCCGGCGCGAGATATTGACCCAGCGGGCAATCTCCGGAACCAAATTGCCCGTCGCGAGATATTAGCCAGCGGCCACTCTCCGGAGTCAAAATTGCCTATGTCAGGGGCTTGACAAAACTTATACTCAATACCAGCATATGAGCGAGTAATGCTCATTCGGAGTATAAAGCCATGGCGACGCCGTTTCCAGCCGTTCGCGCCGAGGTTTCCGCCGAAAAGCTCTATGCCAAGGTGCGCCATGCGATCCCGGCCATCGAATGGCCTGTTCATGCGCAAGATATCGATGCCATCATGACGCTCAAAAGGGAGCGGAATGCCGTGGTGCTTGCGCATAACTATCAGACGCCAGAGATTTTTCATTGCGTCGCGGATTTCGTGGGCGACAGCCTCGCGCTCGCGAGGCAGGTGATGGAGGCCGATGCCGATGTCATTGTGCTTGCGGGCGTGCATTTCATGGCCGAGACCGCAAAGCTGCTGAACCCGGAAAAGACGGTACTGATTCCTGATCTTGGTGCTGGCTGCTCGCTGGCGGCGTCGATAAGGCCCGAAGATGTGATGCTTCTTCGCAAGGCCTATCCGGGCGTGCCGATCATGACTTATGTGAATACGTCGGCGGCGGTCAAAGCGCTGTCGGATATCTGCTGCACCTCAGGCAACGCGAAAGAAGTGGTCGAGTCTCTCGGGATTGACAGGGTGATCATGCTACCCGACGAATTTTTGGCCCAAAATGTCGCAGCCGAGACCCATGTGAATGTGATCGCGTGGCAGGGCCATTGCGAGGTGCATGAACGTTTTAGCGCCGAAGAAGTGAGGCAACTGCGCGAAGATTATCCGGGCGTGATCGTTTTGGCGCATCCAGAATGTCCGCCGGAGGTGGTCGGCGAAGCCGATTTTTCCGGCTCGACGGCCGCCATGTCCTCCTATGTGAGCAAGAACCGGCCTGCGCGCGTCGTGCTTCTGACGGAATGCTCGATGAGCGACAATGTCGCGATCCAGAACCCGGGTCTCGAATTTATCCGGCCCTGCAATCTCTGTCCCCATATGAAGACGATCACGCTACGGAAAATCCGGCGGGCGTTGGAGACAATGCGGCACGAGGTTGAAATCGATGCTTCCGTCGCGATACCGGCTCGCCTGGCCGTTGAACGCATGCTGGCGGTGAATTGATGGAAGCCGTCGACGCAAGAGGCGCGTGCGTCATTATCGGCGGCGGGCTCGCGGGCCTGACCGCCGCGCTTACTTTGGCGCCAAAGCCCGTAATTCTCCTCGCCAAGGCGCTGCTCGGTTTGGAAGCGGCGAGTTCGCTCGCCCAAGGCGGCGTAGCCGCCAGCCTTGGTCCCGGCGATGATGTCGAATTACATCTTGCCGACACGTTGAAAGCCGGCGACGGCCTTTGCGACGAAGCGGCCGCACGGGCGATACTCGCAGCAGCACCTGCTGCCATCGAGAATCTGATTCGGCGCGGCGTTGCGTTCGATCGCGATACAAGAGGTGCGCTGGCGCTTGGACTCGAAGCGGCGCATTCGCGGCGGCGCATCGTTCATGCGGGCGGCGACTCAAGCGGGCGCGAGATCATGCGCGCCTTGACAAGGGAAATTTTGGAAACGCCCTCGATCACCGTGCTGGAAGGTGTTAGCGCCGAGGAGCTGCTCGTTGATGGCGATTCTGTGATAGGGGTTCGCGCCGCAAGCAGCCGCGGGCCGGTCCTTTTAGAAACCGGTTGCGCGGTCATCGCAACCGGCGGCATCGGCGGCCTTTTTCGCTACAGCACCAACCCTGCGGGCTCCTGGGGGCAGGGCCTGGCGCTCGCCGCCAAGGCGGGCGCAACACTCGCCGATCTCGAATTTATTCAGTTCCATCCGACCGCGCTTGATGGCGCGTCCATGCCGCTGAAGCTGGTGAGCGAAACCGTGCGCGGGGAAGGGGCGATCTTGGTCGATGAAACGGGCCATCGGTTCATGGCGGACGTGCCCGGCGCCGAGCTTGCCCCGCGCGATATTGTGGCGCGCGCGGTCTTCCGGCAAATGGCGGCCGGCCGGCGCGTTTATCTCGATGCGCGGAACATTTTGGGCCGCGATTTCCCGCGCCGTTTTCCGGCGATTACCGGCTTTTGCCGGGCAGAAGGCATCGATCCCGTCACAGAGCCCATTCCGGTACGACCGGCCGCGCATTATCACATGGGCGGCATCGCCGTTGATCTTTCGGGGCGTAGCTCCATCGAAAGTCTTTGGGCGTGCGGCGAGGCGGCTTCGACCGGCCTTCATGGCGCCAATCGCCTCGCCAGCAATTCCCTCCTCGAAGCGGCGGTTTGCGGCCAATTTGTTGCCGAAAGCATCAAGGGCACCATCACGAGTGTCCGGCATAAAAAGCCGCGTGCAGAAACTTATGCGGCGACACCCTGTGATCCGGCTCCGGTCCGAAAAATCCTGTCTCATGCGGCGGGCGTCCTGCGCGAGCGTGCGAGCTTGGAGGCGGCAGCGAGCAAACTTCTGCCCCTCGCGCTCGGGTGGGAGGGTGGTGCCCGTGATCCGGCCTTGGTTGGCCTTATGATGGTGATTGCCGCGTTGTGCCGGCAGGAAAGCCGCGGCGCGCATGCACGAACCGACTTTCCCGTCCCCGCGGCGCAGGCGCGAAGAGGTTTTTTGCGGCTCGGCGATGCGATTGCCGCCGCGCGGGAAATTGCGCTCGAAAAGGCCGCCTGAATCAGGGGCCGCGCGATGAACCTGTCTCCTCTTGCGCGGGTCATGATCGAGCCATTGGTCCGCGCCGCGCTCCTCGAGGATCTTGGCCGCGCGGGTGACCTCACCACCAACGCGCTCGTTCCGCGAGACCGGAAGGCCCGCGCGCTGCTCAAGGCGCGCGAAGAAGGAGTTGTCGCCGGGCTTGATCTCGCGAAAATTACCTTTGAACTGATCGACCGGGATATCAATGTCGGAGTCGAAATAGAAGACGGCTCGATAGCCGCTCCGGGCAGTATCATCGCCTCCGTCA
>JBPYDY010000160.1:0-7210 GCA_051986155.1 Methylocella sp. | reverse complement strand
CGCTGCCAGGCTCTGCATCCGAACGACTCGAATGCCTACAGCGCCTGCAAGGGCGAGTGGATTCGCAAAATCGAGGCCGAAGCCTTGTCTGCATAGGGCGCTGGATGTGAATCTGTGTGGATAGCCTGGACCTGATCCGCCGATATCAGGTTTTGCTATTCATCTCACGGCGGCGATTGTCGGCGAGGCGGACGCGAGCGAGTCGCGCAACCTCGTCTCGCCGAGGCTCAAAGGCTGGCCGCCAACGCGCGCGAACGTCATTCCGACCGCTATGTTTCAATTGCGCCGTGAGCAGTCGGCGAGCGAAGGCTACGGGCAAACCGAGACCAGCGTCGGCGCCATCGTTGACGAAGCATTGGGAAAAGCGCGATCGTTGGTGGACGTTGACAAGTCGGTCTGGCGCAGGCCGCCCTTCGCAGCGGCCGAGGCGATGCGGCGCGAGGAAGAAGAATGCCGCGAGCGATATGTCGCGGGAATAAAAGCGCTTTACAATCGCGCCCGGGACATTGCGCTCGCGGCAATTGTTCTTGAGGCCGAAGCGATTCATGGGGCGGATACGGCAATGTTTGTGCGATTGCTCGATTCGCAAGCGGCGGCGCTTTACGGAGATGGGCGCGATCGCGGCAGCAACGTCCATCTCACCGCATCGATCGCGCTGCGGCAGAAGTTGTTAAATGCCGCGTCATCCAAAGACGAACAAGGAACATGCCTTGACAATCTCGGCCTTGTGCTTACCGCACTCGGGAGGCGCGAAAGGGGGACGGAGCATCTTGAGGAGGCGGTCGCGGCCTTTCGCACGGCCCTGAAGGAAAGGACGCGTGAGCGCGTACCTCTCGATTGGGCCAAGACGCAAGACAATCTCGGAACCAGCCTCTCAATTCTCGGCGCGCGCGAAAACGGCACAGGGAGCCTGGAAGAGGCGGTCTCGGCGTATCGCGAGGCACTAAAGGAAAGGACGCAAGAGCGCGTTCCGCTTCGTGGGAGGTCTCTGTCCTCAAGTGAGGGGCCTTCGCGTTGTCCGAGCCGCGGCTTCGGGCGACACTCATTCGCTTGGCAAAATCTTTAGTAGCTGATCTGGCAAGCAGTGTCTTTGGAATGGTCAGGCGTATCTGTCTGATAACTCAAGCAGCGATCATTTTTTCTCTCGCAATTGGAATGGCGTTAAAAGCTTTGCCCTCGGCACCGCTTACGGGCCGGTCATCGACGCTCAGAGCGTTGAACCTGCAGCGCCATTAGGGGCGCCGGCCGCTCCGGGTGGCGCAGCCGGATTGCCTCCACGGCCTGCTGGCAATGAAGAGGCCGGCGTATTGAGATGGAACCAAGAGACCACCGATAGGGTTTAGACGATCATGTCTAGCGCAAACAATCGCCTGAATCTCAGAGGACTCGACTGGGTCAATTTCCTGCTTGCGGACGTCCAGGGAGGTGTAGCGCCATTTCTCGCCATCTACCTCTGGTCGAGCCAGCACTGGGACGCTGGGCGTATCGGCCTCATCATGACGATCGCCGGGATTGCGACCGTTGCGGCACGCGCGCCGGCAGGAGCGCTCGTGGACAGCACAAGCTGGAAGCGAGGCCTGATCGTTGGCTGTTCCGCTCTTGTTGCGGCCGGGACAACCGTACTCAGTCTGTTTCCACAGTTTTGGCCCGTCACCGCCGCGCAAACCGTCATTGGCGCCTGCGACGCGGTCTTCCCGCCGGCAATTGCAGCAATCAGTCTCGGCATTGTTGGCAGGCGCGCCTTCACCCGGCGGGTTGGCCGCAATGAGGCCTTTAACCATGCGGGCAATGTAATCACAGCGGTCGTAGCAGGCCTTGCAGGTTATCTCATCACACCGGGTGCCGTGCTGTGGCTCGTTGCGGTGCTCGCCGGTGCAAGCGCCTGCGCCGCGCTGGCCATCGACCCGCGTGAGATTGACCACACTTTAGCCCGCGGAGCCGATAAAAAATGCGATGCTAAGACCGGTCCAAGCGGTCTTTGCGTTATTTTCGAATGCAAGCCCTTGCTCGCCTTTACCGCGGCAATCACCCTCTTCCATTTTGCCAACGCAGCCATGCTGCCGCTCATTGGCGAGCGTTTGAGTCAAGGGAGTGAGGGATCCGGACCCCTGTTTATGACGGCCTCCATCATCACGGCCCAAGCCGTCATGGTCCCAATGGCAATTCTTGCCGGAGCAAAGGCCGATAGCTGGGGCTGTAAGCCGCTCTTTCTTATCGGCTTCGCTGCGTTGCCTGTCCGCGGACTGCTCTATACCGCCGGGAACGATCCCTATTACCGTATCTCCATTCAACTTCTCGATGGCGTCGGAGCTGGCATTTTCGGAGCACTTTTTTTTATAGTGGTTTCCGATCTGACTAAAGGGACTGGCCGTTACAATTTGGCTCTTGGTGCAGCCGGAGCGGCATGGGGAGCGGGCGCTGCGCTCAGCAATTTTGTTGCTGGCTATATCGTCAATGCTGCGGGCTTCAATGCCGCGTTCCTGTTCCTTGCCGCAATAGCAGCGCTCGCATTCCTTACATTCTGGCTCTTTGTCCCGGAAACGCGAAGCCATTCGGCCGAAGTCGAGACCGCAGCACGCCGCCAGCACCCAGCGCTCTCCTAACGATGCTAAGGGCGCGGGATGAGATCATGACGCCGCACGAATCCGTAGGGCGTATCTTGACTGCGCTCTTCGCTGTAACACTGGTTATAATGGGAACACTCGCGGCAACAGGGACGTTCCTTTTGCTCGTAGCGGTCATTCAAGACTCAATTCATGCCGCTCAAAGCGTCCACATTCGCATCCCGACGAAACTACTGACGTGGGTCGATGGAAAGACGATCGCAGCCATCATTATTTTTGCGGCAACCTATCTGGTCATCGCCATTGGCAAGCCGCCTTTCTATCGGCTCGACCGCGCCGGTGCTGCCCTTCTCGGCGCGAGCCTCATGGCCGCTTTGGGCGTCGTAACGCTTGATGAGGCTTACCGTGCGATCGACTTCGACACTATCACGCTTCTGCTTGGCATGATGATTGTAGTCGCCAATTTGCGCCTTTCGGGCTTCTTCCGTCTGGTCAGCAATTGGGTGGTGATTCGCGCCCGGCGTCCCATAGTCTTGCTCATGGCCATCGTCCTGGTCGCAGGATCTTTCTCCGCCTTTCTCGTCAACGACACTATTTGTCTCGCCTTGACGCCGCTGGTGCTCGATCTGGCCACAAGGCTCAAACGTGATCCGGTCCCCTACCTCTTGGCGGTGCCAATGGCGTCTAATGCCGGCAGCACGGCGACAATTACCGGCAACCCACAGAATATGATCATCGGCGGCCTCTCACATATTTCGTATGAGACGTTCGCCGGGGCATTGTGGCCGGTTGCTGCTGCCGGTCTCATCCTTACTGTACTGCTCATCTCCCTCGTCTACCATCGCGAATTTCTAACCCGCGAGCGCTTCCCGGTTGTTGTCCAAAGTGCACCGCGCTACGACCGCCCCTTGGCGATTAAGTCGGTTCTTGTGACGCTCGCGATGGTGGTCTTGTTCTTTGCAGGGCAACCCGTCGCTAAAGTAGCAATCGTGGGGGGTGCGTTGCTGCTGCTCACCCGCAGACTCCACCCTGAGGAGGTCTATCAGGAGATCGATTGGCCGCTTCTCCTCATGTTTGCCGGGCTCTTCATTGTCGTCGCGGGACTGGAAACCGCCGTGCTGACGCCCGAGCTCATCGCGGGGGTTGGCAATCTCCGTCTCGAATCCGTGCCTGTCCTCTCAGCGATCACAGCCTTGTTGTCCAATCTCGTCAGCAATGTGCCCGCCGTTCTGGTTTTGAAACCCTTCATTACCAGCCTGTCCGACCCGCAACGCGCGTGGCTCGTCGCCGCCATGGCCTCGACGCTTGCCGGCAATTTTACGCTGGTCGGATCGGCCGCCAATCTGATCGTCGCGCAACGCGCGCGGAGCGGCGGAGTCGCCATTGAATTCTGGCCTTATTTTAAGGTCGGTGCCCCGCTGACAGTCCTGACGATCTCATTTGGCGTTTGGTGGCTATGAACCGGAACCGATCACCGAGCGAGGAGGGAGCGATCTTATGAGCCCAATTTGGTTTACGCCTTTTATCATCGTCGCGGGGTGCTACAGGCGTTCGGCGCCGTGATGAGCGCACAATTGCGAATCTCGCTCTCGAATCCCTGGCTCGCCTTAGCCGTTCTCTTTTCGCTAAATGCCTTTTTCTTTGCCGGCCTCTCCGCCGTTCTACCTCGTCCGCTACCGACCATTGAGGGAGTGAGCGCAATGCCATGGTGGGCGCACCGCTGGCCGGCTTACTGGAGCGGTCGCGGTTTTCGCCGGCCTTGCCCTCATCGATAGTTTGGGAGCGGGGTTCGTCAATGGCTTGATCATCACCGCGAACCTTCTCGCTTCGCTCGCCATCGATCAGCTCGGGTTAATGCATGTGCCAGTGCACCACTTGAACCTTTGGCGTATCATCGGCGGAGTTCTCATGACGGCTGGGATCATCCTGATCTCCTTGTTCTGATAGACAGCGGAACCAACGTGGGTATAACAGTCGGCCCATAGGCCGAGACCCGGCCATGGTGGAGCAAAATTTGCTTCCTACTGCCCCTGCCATGAGGCGATGGCGTCATTGAAGACCCGTTGACCCGAGGGTCCTTTTTCGAGGGTCAGTTTTGCACTTAATCCGTTGCCGAGGACCATCGGCACGTCCAGCCATTCGCGGGAACGCAGGCGCTCGAGGTTGGCTGCCTCCGCCTCGCCCTGCGCAAGACCGATCAGGAACGAATTCTCCACGATCGGCACCGTTATTCCCTGCAGCGTGTCTCCTACCGGCGTGTCTTCCTGCCGCATCTGCACCGAGCTGACTTGCTTAATATTCCCCAGCGGTCCGCCGCCGGGCAAGACAAACATCAGCTTCACCGTGTGGGAAGCGGGCAGCGTGGCGTCAAAATTTTTTTGAATAATCACGTCGGCGCGAAATTTCTCTTCGGGGATGTCGATTTCGGCGTGGACAGCCGTCCGTAATGGTTCGGTCGGCCCGCTGCTGACATTGTCCGCGCGCCACACCACAGTTCCAACATAGGTATTCACCTTGGTTGGATCGTCTTTTGCCTGGACCAGAAGCGCGGCGCGGTGCGCGACGGGCAGCGATGGAACCATCCCTTTGCTTTCGTCGGCCTTATCGGCGCCCACGCGGTCGGCAATTTTATCTCCAGATGCGGCACCACCCTGCGCCGGCAAGGCTTGCATGTTCACGAGATTCTCAGGGCGATCGCGTAGCCGGTAGGCAGCGATTGCGATGAGAATGACGAGGAAACCGACAATCCCGAACACGACCATAAGCCGCTTCGTATGACCGTCGTCGCGCTCTAGCTCCGGAGTGAAGGCGCTGAGAGCGTCAACCCTCATGATCGGCGGACCATTGGGCCTTTCCCTAGCCGGCCCATTTGAGTCAGAAGCCTCGGCGGCGAGTGGCTCGGCAATAGACAAGCCTTCGTTGCGGCCGGCGTGCGGTCCCATAGAGCCCGTCTCGGCCGGCACGGCTGCGCCGATGCCGGGGGCTTCTATCTGCTCCCCCTCGGTCAGCCTCCCGCGGCCTCGCCGGCCCCGGGCTATTGGACCGTTGCCCTCCCCTGTTGACGTGAAGCGCCCGGTGAGCGGCCCACTCTGGCCGTTTGTCTGCGGAGCCGGAGCAGCGTCCAAATCGCCCGGCCGCACCCCGTAAAACTCAGATTCGGCAGTTAGCGGCCCGGTTTCCGGAGTTAAATGCGCCGCAGCTTCGGTTTCGATCTGAGCGACAGCGATCTCAAGCGCCTGCGCCTCCCGCTCGATAGCATTGCTCGGGATCGGCGGATCAAGATTGCGCAACTGGCCGGATAGCGCCTTGCGCGCACGGTCGTAAATGGCCTGCCGCGCTTCGGGCGTCGAGTCTTTCAGGGCCGCGACGGCTTTGGCAAGCAGCGGATAGTAATCAGCCATCTGATGGTGAGAGCATTTGACTGGCCTTCCGTCAATCCCGCTCCAAGATTTTGCTGTTCAGTCGCGGAAGGGATCGTACACGAGGATTGTGTCGGCGCGCTCGGGGCTCGTGGATAGCAATGCGACCGGAGCCTCGATCAGCTCCTCAATCCGGCGAACATATTTGATTGCCTGTGCCGGAAGCTGAGCCCACGAGCGTGCCCCCGCAGTCGTGCCCTTCCAGCCTTCAAGCGTCTCATAAACAGGCGCAACCCGTGTTTGCGCCGCCTGACTTGCCGGCAATCTGCCGGTCCGCTTGCCGTCGAGCTCATATGCGGTGCAAACTTTGATCTCCTCGAAACCGTCGAGAATGTCGAGCTTGGTGAGGGCAATGCCGTCGATTCCTGAGGTTTTGACCGCCTGGCGCACGAGCACGGCATCGAACCAGCCGCAACGCCTGCGTCTGCCGGTAACGGTTCCAAATTCATGCCCCCGGTCGCCGATCAGCGCGCCTGCGGCGTCGTGCAGTTCCGTCGGGAACGGCCCGCCGCCGACCCTTGTCGTATAGGCCTTGGCGATCCCCAGGACATAGCCGATCGCCTTTGGCCCTAACCCCGAACCCGTTGCGGCATTGGCAGCGACGGTATTCGAGGAAGTCACAAAGGGATAAGTGCCGTGATCGACATCGAGCATGGCGCCCTGAGCGCCTTCGAATAGAATGCGCTTGCCTGCCCTCCAAGCGGCCTCGAGCAATTCCCAGGCCGCTTCCATGAAGGGGAGAATCTTGGGAGCGATGCAGTCGAGTTCGGCACGAACGGCCTTTGCCGTCACAGGTTCGAGTCCGAGCCCGCGGCGCAGCGGCTCGTGATGGGCAAGGAGCCTTGCGATTTTCTGATCCAAACTGGCGGGCTCGGCGAGATCCATGAGCCGGATCGCTCGCCGTCCTGCCTTGTCTTCATAGGCTGGCCCGATGCCCCGTTTTGTGGTGCCGATCTTCAAGGCTTCAGCCTTCGAGGATTCCCGGTGGGCGTCGAGCTCCCGGTGAAGCGATAAGATCAGCGTGACGTTTTCGGCAATTTTGAGGTTCTTTGGCGAAACCTCTACTCCTTGCGCCGCGAACCTTCCGATTTCATCCACGAGATGATGCGGATCGAGTACCACGCCATTGCCGATGATCGAGAGTTTTCCGGGCCGCACGATTCCCGAAGGCAAAAGCGTGAGCTTATAGACATTGTTGTCGATAACCAGCGTATGACCGGCATTGTG
>JBPYDY010000159.1:0-2566 GCA_051986155.1 Methylocella sp. | reverse complement strand
CCCGCAAGTACAAACGCAACACAAATGATCGCTTTACGTCCGGTCATGGCTGCCCCTCGAGACTTCTCCTCCACTCTTTCGGCCGTGACCGAGTGCATACCTGTGCGAGGAGCCTGTGTACAGATAGAGCGCGGTCAACCGCACGCGATTCTCGGATTCGAAGGTGAAGGGATCAGCCGCTTAGGCGGCAGCTTCCATTTCCATTTCGGCGTCGAGATCGGCGATGACGTCTTCGAAGGCTGAGATGGCCTGCTGGACCGCGGCGATCTGCATCAATTCCCAACTGCTGACCGGGCCGTTGCGGTTTTGCAGCGCGACAACCAAATCACGCCGCTGCTCCTTGAGCTGGACAAGCGGCAAACCGTGGTCGGGCAGTAGTCTCATCATGATGTTGCTCCAGCCCCATTTTGAATGACGCAGCCGGTATAGCCTCATGACTTCTGCGTTCCGCTTACAAAAGTCGCGCAAATTTTATTAGATCTCGACGAGATCTGGCGCGAATTTCCGGGGTTGTCCAGGTTGTCCCGCGATGCCTCGCTGCGGGCAAAATCTCGTGACATTGCAAATGAACTTCCCCTCAAGCTAGTGTCGACAACCCCTTCCCGGAGATCCCCTTATGAACGGAAAAGTCATCGTCGTGACCGGGGCCTCCGGCGCGCTTGGCAAGGTCGTCGTGACCACAGCCCTGGCGCGGGGCGCGCGTGTTGCGAAGCTGGATCATGCGGCAACACAGGCTCCTGCAACCAAGGAGCGCATCGAACTCGGCAGCGTCGATTTGATGGACGCGACGCAGGCCAGGGAGGCAATGGATGCGGCCGCCTCCCATTTCGGCAGGCTTGATGCACTCGTCAACGTTGCGGGCGGCTTTGCCTTCGAAACGATCGCCGAAGGCGATCCTAAGACCTGGCAACGCATGTATGCCATCAACGTCTTGACGGCGCTGAACGCCTCGCGATCCGCAATTCCGCATCTCGCAGCTTCCGGCTCCGGTCGCATCGTCAATGTCGGCGCTATGGGCGCGCTGCAAGCGGGCTCCGGGATGGGCGCCTACGGCGCTGCCAAAGCCGGTGTCCACCGCCTTACCGAGGCGCTTGCAGCCGAATGGAAAGGCAAGATCACGGTCAATGCCGTGCTGCCGTCGATCATCGATACCGCTGCCAACCGCGCCAGCATGCCGGGCGCGGATTTCACAAAGTGGGTCACATCGCAAGAATTGGCCAATGTGATCCTTTTTCTGGCAAGCGATGAGGCAAGCGGCGTTACCGGCGCGCTGATTCCAGTGGGCGGCCGGGTTTAGGGTCGGGGCCTCGGACCTCAGCGGCTGCCGCGGCCCCGCCGACGACGATCCGGGCTAAACTGACCTGTGAGTCGCTGACCTTCATTGGAGCCGTCTTGGAAACCGCGCTTTATCTGCCCGTCAAACGCTTCCTCGAGAGGCTCGGCTTTACCGTCAAGGGCGAAATCGGCGGCTGCGATCTTGTCGCTCTCAACGGCGAGGACCCCCCAATCGTGGTCGTCGGCGAATTGAAACTTTCGTTCAATCTCGAACTGATTTTGCAGGCCGTCGATCGCGCAGCCATCTGCGACGAGGTCTGGCTTGCAGCGCGATTGTCCGAGCGTGGCAAGGGACGGGAGAATGACGCGCGTTTCCGTAATCTCTGCCGTCGCCTCGGTTTTGGCATGCTCGCGGTTACAAAATCCGGCGATGTCGAGGTGATCGTCTCGCCCACAAGCTCTCAACGTCGCGATCCGAAGAAGCGCTCACGGCTTATTACCGAACACCGGCGGCGCAAAGGCGATCCGGCACTCGGCGGCAGCACCCGCGCGCCGATCATGACGGCATACCGTCAGCAAGCGCTGGCGTGCGCAATGGCGCTTTCGGAAGGACCGCGGCGGGTCCGCGATCTCAAGCCCAACATTCCGGATGCTCCAAAGATTTTGCTGCACAACGTCTATGGCTGGTTTGATCGCGCCGAGCGCGGCATTTACCTGCTGACCGAGGCTGGACGTGCCGCGCTGAAGAGATGGCCACAGCAGCCCATCGAATTGGCCGGCGAGCCAATCCCATGAAAATCAACCCCCAGAAAAATTCGCGGTGCATGCCTGGGTTGCCATATCAATTTCATATTGCAATGCAACATAAATAGCCCTAGATGCAGCCCGCAAAGAATAGGGGCCCGCGATGAGTGAGGACTGGAACACCAAATATGGACCGCGCCGCGTACGCCGCGATCCGCCGACGCTGGAGGAAGCAATTTTCGCGGCGGCCGGCATTACCGACGATCAGAACGAACAGGCGGAGATCGCGGCCGCGCTGATGGGACTGCCGATCGAATCCGTCGCCGCGGAAGTCAAGAAGGCCAGCCGCACGCTTGCCCGCGCTTCAACTCGCGTGATCGCTGGCGAACAGGGTGCACAGCGCTCGGTGGTAGTCGAGCGTCGAGCCACAAGGCGGTTTGGCAACGACAAACGGACGGGGACTTAGTCCCGCGCTTGATAAAGTTAGGGTGAACTCCTTCTCCCCGCTTGCGGGGAGAGGGTTGTGCTGGTGCTGGAGAGTCAGCGC
>JBPYDY010000158.1:0-2616 GCA_051986155.1 Methylocella sp. | reverse complement strand
CCGGCCGGGAAACTCAATAACTCGGCGCGGAAATTGGCATACCAGGGCGCCCACTCGGGAACGTGCAACCCTTCGAGCGCCATGCGGCCGCGGATCGATTGCGCCCGCACCGCCTTGTCGCCGCGGGTGGGAAAGTTTTCTCGCGCCACGTATGCCTTGCGCTCGATCTGCCGGCGATCGAGAAACGGCCCGACGCTGGCTTTGATCTGACCCTGTTCTTCCGCCCAACTGAGCGGCTTCCATTCCTTGACCAAATCGCAAAAAGCATCAATCCACTTGTCCGGTGTGGTCTGCGCCCGCCACAGGTCGAGCAGATACAAGCGCCCTTCCGGGTCCATGCCGACAACGACATGCATGGCATAATCGCCACCGTCGTCAGTCACGGCATAATCGAAGGCGCCGTAGACCGTGAGCTTTTCGCGCGCGGGGCTTTGTCGTAGGGTTTGAGCCAATCGACCTTGAAATAATCGCCGGTGTCCGGCGTCGGCCTTTGCTGATAAAGCGCCGACCAGAACCGCGGCTGCGTGTTGAGCCGTATCCGCTCCAGTGCCACGATCGGATAGGCCTCCGGCCAAAGCGCCATCCCCCGATCGTCGATTGCCGGCAGCTCGACCACTTCCCAGCGGTCGCCGCCGGCTGCCTGTTGGGCGAGGAGACGGCCCGCTAAGTCGTCCTCATGCATGCGTAAGGTGACAACCGGCGACTTCGCTGCCTTAGCCCCGGCCGACCCTCCAGTGCGGCTGGGGCTTTTCAACTTGGGCTTCTGGCAAAAAACCGCATAGAATTGATTGCTGATTCGCTGGCAGGACGGAATCGTGAAATCCTCGAAGCTAGTGGTAGCAAGACATGGGCGCGTGCTTTTCGTCAGGCGGCGGCGTGACAGGCTATGGATGTTTCCGGGTGGACGCAGGCGCGGGAAGGAAACCGGTAAGCAATGTCTACGGCGCGAAATGAAGGAAGAACTGCCGAAGCTAAAACTAGGGCGATTGACGCTATGGAGGGAAGTTCGGGCCACCAATCGCCGCTCAGGTCGCAAGATGAGCGATGCGATCTTCATTGCGAACAAAGCATCCGGAATGCTCAAGATCGGGGACAAGCGAGAGATTGACCGCGCCATTTGGCGCAAGCCCCGCGGCGTAAAACTGACACCAACGTCGCGCTACATCCGCAACAAGCTGTTTCCAAAATGATGGACTGAATTCGGCAGCGGTGGTCAGTCGCTGCCGCTATTCAGGGCGTGACCGCGGTACATCCGTGCTCCTAGGATTCCTGGACGCTTGACTATTTTTCGACACGTCGCCCCACATAGAGCGAACAAGCCAGGCGAGTGATAGCGAGCCGCCACGGCTCATTGCCCGAGACCCTGAATGGGGTAGATGAGAGGAGCAGAGTTCGTGGAGCACGGCGGTGTCGCCTGCGAGAGCGCCTATCCTCAAGGGCTGTGATTTTCTAGATCGCCGACATACAGTCGTTCCGCCGCACCACTCTTTAAGACCCTACTCACGAGCAGGCAAAAACCACTCATCAAGACCACAAAACAAGAGCCACCGCTACACCGGCGACTACGGGCAATAATGGCCTGTGAGGCGCCACGGCGGCGCGGAAGCAGGCGGCGTGTAGACGCCAAGAGTTGGCATTTGGGTCTCCCTATTCAACACGGTGCGCCTCAGCTATGACCCGATCCCGTAATGCTGTTGGATCGATCAGGCCGTTGCGCGCCAGATCGATAATGCGGGTCGCAATGATCTCGCGACCTTTCTCGTCGCCTGCGTAAACCTGCAGTGCAATGCAGGCTTCCTCGAAGGCTTTGGACATAGCTTCAATTGCGGCGGGACCAAAGGCCGTCTTGTCGGTCAGGTGCTTACGGATAGGCATTGAAGAGCTCTTATGTTTTTCGTGCCCGGCTGGTGTGGTCCTATCGATTGACTGGTGGTCGAGGTACAAATCGACGCCGCAGGCGTCCGCAGTTCCGCGACAAGGCATTCGGCCCGAACACCAATATGCCTATCGGCTCAGCATCGGGCAGGGCGATACTGACCCGACAGCACGCAGGCATTGTTCCGTCAATACAGATTTTTGGCGCTCTTCCCTTTGCTTTGGGCCGAGGCGGCTATATGTTATCGAACAGTCATCAAACCATCATAGAACTCTCAATGTCGGAAACCGATGCGGTGCCACGGGTCGGCGATAGTTCGCGCGCCGTGGCTCAGCGTAATCGCGACCATGCCCAGCGGGCCCAAAAGAGGACGGAAAACGCCCTCGCGATGCCGGAGCCGCGCTCAGAGCAAGTAGCTGATGCGGCTGGGATTGCACTTCACGAGGCGCCATCTCGGATTGAGGCGGGTGCCGACGTTTCTGTGCCCGGCGCTGCCGCCCCACGCGCGAGCGAAATCGAGCTCAAGCTTCTTGTCGACGCCGATCGTCTGGCGGATTTCAACGATGCACCGATCGTTGCGACGAAGGCGCGCAACAAGGGCACACGAAAACATCTTAAGTCAGTCTACTACGATACGCCCGAGCGGACGTTTTGGCGCAATGGCTTGAGCTTGCGGGTTCGCCAGAGCGGCGCGCGATTCGTGCAGACCGTAAAAACCGAATTCGAAGGCAATCCGCTGC
>JBPYDY010000157.1:0-9077 GCA_051986155.1 Methylocella sp. | reverse complement strand
GCGGCGCGACGAAATCGGCGAGCGCAAGATTGGGCCGGCCATCGCGCCGGGACAATTGCTGGCGAAGGGTGAAGAAGGTTGCTAGGCCGGACGAGCGCGATTCCCCCGTAAAGAGCTGAATGTCGTCGCCTACGCTATTTGCAGGCCAGAAGCCGATAACGGCCTTGGGGTTGAACCAGCGCTCGGCGGCGGCGCGAGCGAGCATTTCTTGCGCGTCCTCGAACAATTGCCGTGCGGCTGCGCCTTTTTCGGGATCATCTAGAATCGCCGGATAGCGCCCGCGCAGCTCCCATGTTTGGAAAAACGGCGTCCAATCGATGTAGGGAATAAGCTCGCCGGTGTCATAGGAGCGGAACACCCTTGTGCCGCAGAATTTTGGCTGCGGCGGCTCATAGGCCGCCCAGTCCAGCCTGAAAGCGTTCGCCCGCGCTCTTGCCAAGGAAAGCCGCTGCTTGTCCGCCTCGGAGCGCCGGTGCGCTTCTGCAACCTTTGCGTATTCGGCTCGCACCGTTTCGATCATGCCCGCTCGGGACGACCCCGACAAAAGCGTTTGCACAACGCCGACGGCGCGGCTTGCATCGGCAACATAGACTGCTTGGCCCTTGGTGTAATTCGGATGAATCCTAACCGCGGTATGCACCCGGCTCGTTGTTGCCCCCCCGATCAGGAGCGGCAGCTCAAAGCCTTCGCGCTCCATCTCGGCGGCAACAAAGCACATTTCGTCGAGCGACGGCGTAATCAGCCCGGAAAGGCCGATCGCATCCGCGTTCTCGGCGCGTGCGACGCTCAAGATTTTCGCCGCCGGAACCATGACGCCAAGATCGATAATTTCATAATTGTTGCAGGCAAGGACAACGCCGACGATGTGCTTGCCGATATCATGAACGTCGCCCTTTACGGTCGCCATGACAATCTTGCCCGCGCAGGAATGCTTGACCCCACCGTTCTTTTTCTTCTCTTCTTCGAGGAACGGAAGGAGATAGGCGACGGATTGTTTCATGACGCGCGCGGATTTGACGACCTGGGGCAGAAACATTTTCCCGGAGCCGAAAAGATCGCCTACAACATTCATACCGGCCATGAGCGGCCCTTCGATGACGTCGAGGGGCTTTGCGGCAAGCCTTCGCGCTTCCTCGACATCGACCTCGATGTATTCGGTCAGGCCACTGACAAGCGCATGCTCGAGACGCTTTTCGACAGACTCGCCGCGCCAGGCGACGTTCTTCTCGATAGCCCCCAAGTTCCGGCCCCTAAACCTTTCGGCAAGAGCGAGCAGCCTTTCGGTGGCGTCCGCCCGCCTGTTAAGGACGACATCCTCGCAGGCCTCACGGACCTCCTGGTCGATTTCGGCATAGACCGGCAGCTGGCCCGCATTGACGATGCCCATGTCCATGCCGGCGGTGATCGCATGGTAGAGAAACACCGAATGCATGGCTTGGCGCACGGCCTCAATGCCGCGAAACGAAAACGACAGATTCGAGACGCCGCCGGAAATATGGGAAAGTGGGAATCGGGCGCGGATTTGCTGCGCGGCTTCGATGAAATCCGCGCCATATTTGTTATGTTCCTCGATGCCGGTCGCGACCGGGAAAATATTCGGGTCGAAAATAATATCCTCCGGCGGAAACCCAACCTCCTCCGTCAAAATTTTGTAAGCGCGCGAGCAAATCTCGACTCTGCGTTCAAGCGTATCGGCCTGGCCCTGCTCGTCGAAGGCCATCACCACGGCGGCGGCGCCATAGGCGCGCACGGTTTTGGCTTCGGAAATGAATTGTTCGGCGCCCGCCTTCAACGAAATGGAATTGACGATCGCCTTCCCCTGCACGCATTGAAGACCCGCTTCGATCACCGCGAATTTGGATGAATCGATCATCACCGGAACGCGCGAAATATCCGGCTCTGCGGCAATAAGGTTTAGAAACTCGACCATCGCGTTTTCCGAATCGAGCAGGCCTTCATCCATATTGACGTCGATGATCTGCGCCCCCATAGCGACCTGATCGCGCGCGATATCGAGCGCTGCCGTCAAATCGCCGTCCCTGATGAGTTTGCGGAACTTGGCCGAGCCGGTGACATTGGTGCGTTCGCCGATATTGACGAATGGAATCTCATGATTGAGCGTGAAAGGCTCGAGTCCAGAGAGGCGCAGCAGCGGCGCGGTGTCAGGCACGTTGCGTGGCGCAACGCCTCTGACGCGTTCGGCAATCGCGCGAATATGATCCGGCGTCGTGCCGCAACAGCCACCAACAAGATTAACGAGGCCGGCTTCTGCAAACTCGCCGATCAGCGAAGCCATATAATCGGGGCTCTCGTCGTAAAGGCCAAATTCGTTGGGCAGGCCCGCGTTGGGGTAAGCGCAAATAAGCGTATCGGCGACATGCGAAAGCTCAGCGATGTGTGCGCGCATCTCGCGTGCACCAAGCGCACAATTCAGCCCGAAGGTCAGTGGCTTTGCATGACGCAGCGAATACCAGAAGGCGGTTGGGGTCTGGCCCGACAAAGTGCGACCGGACAAATCCGTGATCGTGCCGGAAACCATGACCGGGAGGCGCTCGCCAAGTTTTTCGAATAACGCTTCGATCGCGGCAAGTGCCGCCTTGGCGTTCAATGTGTCAAAAATCGTCTCGACCAGCAAAATATCGGCGCCGCCTCTGACGAGCGCGTCTGCGGCCTCAAAATAGGCCGCGCGCAAATCATTGAAATTGACGGCGCGAAACCCCGGATTGTTAACGTCGGGCGAAATCGAGGCGGTGCGGTTGGTTGGCCCCAGGGTCCCCGCGACAAAGCGCGGAATTCTGTCCTTTTCCTCCGCTTCATCCGCGGCCTCGCGAGCAAGCCGGGCCGCCGTAAAATTCAGCTCTGAAACCAGCGCCTCCATGCCGTAATCGGCTTGCGAAATTCGCGTCGAATTAAACGTGTTGGTCTCGACGATATCCGATCCGGCCTCGAAATAGGCACGATGAATGGCCTTGATCACATCCGGCTGAGTGAGCGTCAAAAGATCATTGTTGCCGCGAAGATCTTTCGGCCAATCAGCAAAGCGCGAACCGCGAAAGTCGGCCTCGGCAAATTTGTGGCCCTGTATCATCGTGCCCATGGCGCCATCGAGCAGCAAGATTCTTTGCTTTGCTGCAGCACGGATCGCTCGGGCGGTTTCTTCGCCAGTGTATCGACGCGTCATTCAGGCGGCCCTTTGCAAAAGTTTTGGTCGAAGGCCAAGAAGATGGCAGATGGCATAGACAAGATCGGCGCGGTTCATGGTGTAGAAATGAAAATCCTTGATCCCATGATCGACGAGATCGAGCACCTGCTCGGCAGCAACGGTCGCCGCAACAAGTTTTCGCGTCTCCGGATCATTGTCGAGTCCCTCAAAACGGTCAGCGAGCCATTGCGGCACGCTTGCGCCCGCGCGCTCTGCGAATTTCGCCGTCTGCCTGAAATTTTGAACGGGCACGATGCCGGGCGTAACCGGAATATCGATCCCGCGATCGCGCACCTTGTCGAGAAAACGCAGGTAAACGGTATTGTCGAAAAAGAACTGGGTGATGGCCCGGCTCGCCCCGGCATCGATCTTTGCCTTCAACACGTCGATATCGTCATCGGGCGAGGCGCTCTCGGGATGTCCTTCCGGATAGGTCGACACGGAGATCTCAAAATCGGCAATGCGTTTGATCCCTCCAACCAGCGCGGCCGAGGTGGGATAGCCCTTGGAATGCGGACAAAACTTTGTCCCCGGGCCACCTTGAGGATCGCCGCGCAAGGCGACGATGTGGCGTACCCCGATGTCCCAATAGCCGCCAACAATCGCATCGATTTCGCCACAGGACGCTGCCACACAAGTCAAATGCGCGGCAGGCTTGATCGCGGTCTCCTTTAGGATTCGCGCCACCGTCGCATGGGTGCGTTCGCGCGTCGAGCCGCCGGCGCCGTAGGTGACGGAAACAAAATTAGGCCCAAGAGGCGCGAGCCGCTTGATCGATTCCCAAAGCGTAACTTCCATTTCCGCGCTCGCAGGCGGAAAAAACTCGAAGGAAACCGAGATGTCCGGATGACCGGAGCGGCTCGGCCGCGGAAAGGAGCAATAGAGCGTATCGTTCATGCGATGACTCGCGCAGAAAGTGCTAGAGGATCGGCAATTACCCGGCGATCGCGGCCGAGCCACAAGGACACGGTAAGCTTTCCCGCTTCGCCGGGTTTTGGCATAAGATTGTCGGCCGCAATCAATTCCAGGCCGGCAGCGGCGAGGTAACTTGCGACTTCCTCGCGTGCAAAACCAAGCCGCCGATGCGCATGCGCCGTGCGCAGCGCCTCTTCCCCATGCGGCGCGAAATCGGCAACGATGAGCCTCCCGCCGGGGCGCAAAACCCGCGCGGCTTCGCGAATGGCGCGCAACGGCTCATCGAGATAGTGCAGGACCTGATGCATCACTACTAGGTCAAAAGAATCGTTGGCCGCGGGCACAGCATAAATATCGCCCTGGCGCAATTGCAGATGGTTCAACCCCGCGCGCTCGATGCGCACACGGGCAATGCTCAGCATCTGCGGCGATTGATCGATACCCACCGCGCGCTCGGCAAGCGGCGCCAGAAGCTCGAGCATCCGGCCGGTACCTGTTCCGAGGTCCAAGAGCGCATGGACTTGCCCTGTTCCCACGGCCTTGCGGATTGCGGCCTCGACCCGATCGTCCGGCACATGCATCGTTCGCAACTCGTCCCAATTTGCTGCATGCGCGGCAAAATAGCGCGCCGCCTGATCCGCGCGTGCTTGCCTCACTTCCGCAAGACGCGCGCGGTCGGCAGCAAGATTTGCATCGAGCGGAGAGAGCCAGCCAATGAGATCGCGGGCGAAATCGGAAACCGGCCCCGCCTGCGCCACACGGAAGAATACCCACGCGCCTTCGCGATGGCGCTCGGCAAGTCTGGCCTCGACAAGAAGTTTTAAATGCCGCGAGATGCGCGGTTGGGATTGACCGAGAATCGCCACGAGCTCGGTTACCGTGAGCTCGGATTCGGCCAGGAGCGCGAGCAGGCGCAGGCGTGTCGCCTCGCCCGCCGAGGTCAAGGCGGCAAGAAGGACATCGAAACCGATCTGATCCGGCATGTGGGACGCTCGAAAACAAAGATGTGTCATAATATGCAGATATATTTATATGTAAAGTCACATTTTGGGGTGCGGGGCAAAGCCAACGCTTGGAGAAATCGAAGCGAAAGGTTAAGAGTATCTGTCCATTATTTTCCCAAGGGAGGATGTCATGAAGACTTTTGCCCGTTTGGCGCTTGCAGGCGGCTTCGTTGTTGCCTTAAACGCAGCTGGTTTTGCTCAACCGGCTCCGGCTCCGCCGCCGCCCGCCGCGCCCGCTCCGGCAAGGCCGAAATCCACGAAACCCGTGGATGCGGCCACAAAAGCCCTGTCGAAGGAATGCTCGGCCAAGGCTGACGCCCAAGGCTTGCACGGCAAGGCGCGCAAGGAATTCCGTGAAAAGTGCAAGAGGGGCGAGACCTGAGCCCGTCTCTCGCCACCCGACCGAGCCCAATGCGCGATTAATAGGTGGTGAGACTCGGCGAAGGCCATCGGTGCGAGCAGGCGCAGACGTCTCCCTCGCCCGCCGCGGTCACGGCGGCAAGGGTATCAAACCGATCTGATCCGGCATGCGGGACCTTCAGAAATCAGGTACAAGGCAAAGTCAACGCTTGGAGAAATCGAAGCGAAAGGTTAAGAATATGGCGTGCCCGCGTAGCTAACCCCAAAGGGAGGATGCCATGAATGCTGTTGTCCGCTTGACACTCGCCGGCGGCTTCGTTTTTGCCCTCGGCGCAACCGGTTTTGCCCAGGCGCCCGCGCCCGCTCCTGCTGCACCCGCAGCTCCGGCTGCGCCCGCGGCGCCAATGCCGAAGAAAGAAAAGAAGATGTCGCCCGAGGCCATGGCCAAGGCCAAGGAATGCAAGGCCAAGGCCAAAGAGCAGCAGCTAGTTGGTAAGGAGCGCACGGATTACATCAAAAAGTGCAAGAAGGGCGAGATGTGAGCCGATCCTTCGGCTCGTGACACACAGGCAGACCATCTTTTGCAAGGAGCGAGCTGGGAGCCGCATCGACGCCGAAAACTCCGTTTCGGCGTAGGCCGCTTTGGCTTGGCTGCGAAGGTGAAAAGAAGCGGCGGAACAGGCAGGGGCAGAGAAGCGCGCGCGATTGCTTCGCCCTCGGCTTGCACCGAGGGCTCTATTCCGGTGGCTTGCTACCGGAAGGGTCGGCGATCATGCGGATAACAACCCCGCCAGCTCTGCGCTGCGCTCCCATAACCGCAAGGCGGCTTGATCATCCTTCGCCGCGGAAGAGGGCGGAACAGACTGGCACTGATAGAAATATGCGCCTGTGATACCAGCCACGCTTGGCGAGGAGGCGAGATAGATTAGCGTCTCCGCGCCCTTTTCTGGCGAGATGGCAAAAAGCTTGGCGATCGACACGAAACGCGAAATCAGGCCGCCTGCTTCGTCGCCGAAGCGGGACGCGACGAACCCCGGATGCAGGCAATTGGCGGTGACGCCCGTGCCTTGAAGGCGGCGGGCAAGCTCGCGCGTGAACAGAATATTGCAGAGTTTTGAGCGGCTATAGGCTCTCATCACGCTGTAGCCGTGCGAGGACTGCAGATCGTCAAAATCGAGGCTTGCGCCTTGATGCGCGCCCGACGCGGTGTTGACGATCCGCGACGGCGCCGAGGCGATGAGCCGCGCGCGCAATCCTTCGGTGACCACAAAATAGGCCATGTGGTTCAACGCAAATGTATATTCGAGCCTGTCTTCGGTCAGGCGGCGGTTTGCGAACATCGCCCCCGCATTATTGATCAAGACATCGATGCGCGGTTCTTCCGCGGCAATTTCGGCGGAGGCCCGCTTCATTTCGGATATTTTAAAAAGATCGGCGTAATGGACCTTATGCGCGACGCCCGGCGCGGCCGCGCGAAGTGCTGCGAGGGTCACCTGCCCCCGCGCTTTGCTCCGTGCGATCAGCACGATCCGCGCGCCCATCGCCGCAAGCCGCTCGGCGGCAACCTTGCCGATCCCGGAGGTGGCCCCGGTTATCACCACCGTTTTACCCTGCATGAAACGTCTCCCGGAAAGCGGGGTCAATCGCCTCAGTCCCACGAGGCACAGGCGCGATACGCAATAGCTGCCCCTACTCCATCCCGTCTCGCTTATCGAAAATGGGTTGCTTTTCGATCTTGGGAATCGACTCCAGATCGGTGATCCAGCGCTGCGCCGACCGATACCAAATATGGACCTTGGGAATAAGTTCGTCGCGCTGGCGAGCGGTGCCAACCCGGATCGCATGAATCTTCGGACCGTCGCCCATCGTCGTCGCATAAATTGGCGTTCCGCATTCGGGACAGAAGCACTGCGGCCGCTTGTTCCCGCTCTCGGCGGTCTTGACATAGGTCTTCACAGCACCTGAACGGAGCTTGAATGAATTTTCGCGCGCGAAAGCGATGGTGCGAAACGCGGACCCTGAGAGCGTCTGGCAGTCGGCGCAATTGCAGATCGCGACTTTCTCGGGGTCAACCTCCGCCTCGTAGGTGATGTACCCGCAATGGCATCCGCCGTCGATTTTCATGATCCGCTCCTTAATTTGGCTCTCCTGCTTTTGGTGGATCTTGTTCCGGGAGCCTTGCGGCGCGGGAACGGCGCAGTTTTCATTGGCCACGCCGGCGATAAGGTGTGCAATTCTCGCCAGCTCTGTATCGAGTTGGCTCCCTGAGCAGGGCTCGAACCTGCGACCGATCGATTAACAGTCGATTGCTCTACCAGCTGAGCTATCAGGGATTGCTTGGGTTATCGCGGGGGGATATAGCAAGGCCGCCCGAGCTTTGCAAAGTGCTGCCGGTCAATTGCAGAGTGTACCGGTGCGAGACGCAAAGGCGGAGCCTCGCAGCATGAGCGCAATGATTTATGGTCGGGCTGCTGGCACTCCCTTTGGCTGGACACGCCCGAGGGGCCTCGTGGCGGAACGGCTACGCAGAGGACTGCAAATCCTTCTAACCCGGTTCGACTCCGGGCGAGGCCTCCAAAAAACTTTATACGATCCGCGCTGGGAGGACAAATTTCTGTCGGTAAGCTTCCGGTCCCCGTCCTATCTTGCCCTTGCGCGAGACGCAGAAAGGCAGACCATGGGTATCTTCACCATCGCCATCGCCGTCGCCCTCATCGCAGGCTTCATTTATCTAAGCATGAAGCGGTGACATTGGACCCTGATCCCGCCTCTGGGGGTTATTTTCCCCACATATTGAGAATGGAGAGTACAAGGATCAGGAGGCTTCCCGCCGCTAGGAGTCCAAATGCCGCCCGCAGCTCTGGGGGCACGGGGGGAATAGCGTTCTTTATGTCTGCAAGCGCGGACCACAGTTCTGCGGGGATAGCGTCCATCAATCCCTCCGTCATGGATCAGCTGAAGCAGCGTTGTGGCGGCGCATTAGCCTTAGGCGAGAACTTCGTCTTTAGCACGCGGCGATCTTTTCAGTAAGTCCCGCGAATAGCGGCAATTTCACGCCTGATTTGCTAAAAAGCCGCCGGTTGCACCGAGCCAATCTTAACGTAATCACGTTATTCTGAGCAGTGCCGGTACGCAGGTGAAAAACATGTCAGAGGCAAGGCGAAGTGAACGCATCCGGGCCTTTTTGGGCGCGAAGATCATTTTCAACAACCGCATGTCGATCGTCGATTGCGTTGTTCGGAACATTTCTGCGACCGGTGCCAAGCTGGCGCTCGCCGGTTCGCTGCCGATTACGGGCGAATTCGCGCTGCAAATTCCGCAAAAAGGAATGAGATATACATTCTGGATCAGGAATAGTATGAACTTCCATCCAAATTGCCCGCTTCCTTGCGAACAATTGGGTATATGCGTCATTGTGAGCCAGTAAGTGAGCGAGTTTCCCCTAATAATGCAAAAAATTCAACCAAGTTAGGATTTTTTGCATCATTTATTAATTTTTCGTCACTCGTGGTCGATGCTGCTGATTCGAGAAATTCACGATTTAAGTCCAAATTTTATGCATCCTTCATCCAATGCGCAGCATGCGTTAACTCCTC
>JBPYDY010000156.1:0-3698 GCA_051986155.1 Methylocella sp. | reverse complement strand
CGCCGTCTTCTCGTGCTCCCAGGTCTGGAAGTGGTGGCCGGTTTCGAGCACCACGACCTCGGGCCAGCCTCAAGGCCGATGCGCCGTGCGACACCGTATTGCTCGTGCTGCTCGACAGCGCGATGCTGGAGGCACCCGGCATGCAGGCCGATGCCGCAGCTCGCGTTGTTTGCGAACCGCGGTAAGGGCGCTTTTTTCGGCCCGCTCCCTGCGCCGGGCCATTTCGGCCAGGAGCTCGTTCGACCGTTTTGGCGAAAATCGAATCGAGCTTTGGAAGGCGAAAGTCCATCGGCTCCAACCCCTGATAAAGCAAGATTGCCAAAAGCCTCAAACCGGTAACCTTGCCAAAACACACTTGGCAGCTTGCCAACTCTAAACTGCACCCTTACCATCCGACGACCCAAGGCAAAATCGAGCGCTGGCACCAGACACTCAAGAACCGGATCCTGCTCGAGAACTATTACCTGCCGGGCGATCTCGAAGCCCAGATCGAGGCCTTCGTCGCCGATTACAATAACCTGCGCTATCATGAGGGCATCGGCAACCTCACGCCCGCCGACGTCTACTTCGGTCGGGGCCAGACCATTTTGATCGAAAGGGAAAGGATCAAACGACAGACAATTGCCAATCGCCGCTTGCTGCACCAACGGCAAGCAGCTTAACATCATTAACCAGACGAGCCAGAGACTTTAATTTAAACCCTTCCGTGTCCCAAAAACTCTGACGACGGACAAACCCGGAATTGAGAGCCTTGGTAGGACTCGCGCAAAATCTCTTGCACTTCGAAGCCCGAATAGTACTTCTTCGAAGCTCTTCACAGAGATAGCAAACACAGCTACTACAATTTATGAAGTGCACTTGTGGCTACGGGTTGCCACTCAGGTAGTTGTACGATTTCAAGAACCAGGCTGCGTCATGGCCCACTCCATTTTTCATTGTGAACCAAGGCTAGGCCTCGCTAGCATGCTGCTCTTTCTGCCGGTGCTTGCCCAGTTGCTTGCAGGCTGCGGGCGGGAGCCTAAGGCCGCAGATCCGCAACCGCGTCCAGTTCGGACGGTGACCGCCGAAAAGAGCGAGCTCGGCCAATCGGTCGTGCTCACCGGGCAGATCCAGCCCGAAAACGAGTCGGCACTCGCCTTTCGTATCGGTGGGCGGATCATCGAACGATCAGCCGGCGTCGGCGATCATGTGGAACCGAATCAAGTGCTGGCGAAACTTGACCCGCAAGACGAATTGAACGCCTTACGCTCGGCGCGGGCGGCGCTCAAAGCCGCGAAAGGGAAGCTGGTGCAGGCACAAAGTAATTTCCGGCGCCAGGAAAGGCTTTTGGCCGAAAGAGCTACGGCAAGAGCTTTGTTCGAACAGGCAGAACAAGAGCTGCGCACGGCGCGAGCCCGGGTCGACGATGCCAAGGCGCAACTGGCAATCGCTGAGGATCGCGTGAGCTATACGCAACTCAGGGCCAATGTCGCCGGGACGATCACCGCCCGTGGCGCAGAGTCGGGGGAAGTCGTGCAGCCGGGGCAAATGGTCTTTCAAGTGGCCCGCAAGGAGGGATGGGACGCTGTCTTTGACGTGCCGGCACAAGTGATCCGGTCGGCTCCCCCTGATCCCACAATTATTATCGCTCTCACCGACGATCCCACAGTGAAGGCGACAGGACGGGTGCGCCAGGTCGATCCGCAGGCCGATCCCATCACGCGGACATTCAAGGTGAGAGTAACCATAAACGATCCGCCCAGCGCTATGCGGCTAGGCGCGACGGTCACCGGACGGATGGACATGGAATCCGCCACAGGGATCACCATTCCCGCCAGCGCCCTCACGAATATCGACCGCCAACCTGCCCTATGGATTGTCGATCCCGGGAGCCTTACCGTATCGCTGCGACCCGTGGACGTGCTGCGCTTTGATCCTGGAACGGTGGTAATTTCGCGGGGGCTTGATGGTGGTGAAATTGTGGTGACGGCTGGCGTTCAGGCGCTTCACCCCGGTCAAAAGGTCCGCTTGCTCGGAGCGCCTTCATGATTGGCCCTAATCTCTCCGAGTGGGCCCTAAAACACCGTTCGTTTATCATCTTTACGATGATCGCGGTGACCCTCGCCGGCCTTGCCTCTTATTATAGGCTCGGGCGCAGCGAGGATCCGGCGTTCACTTTTCGCACCATGATTGTGCAGGCATCCTGGCCTGGCGCGACACTCGACGATACCCTCCAGCAGGTCACCGAAAGGCTTGAGCGCAAACTTCAGGAAACCAAGGGCCTCGATTATCTGCGCAGCTACACGTCTCCGGGTGTCACGACCATCTTCGTCAATCTGAAAGGATCAACAAGGCCGTCGGAGGTTCCGGACATCTGGTATCAGGTCCGAAAGAATATTGGCGACATCCGGCACACGCTTCCGACCGGCGTTGTCGGTCCGGGTTTCAACGATGACTTTGGTGACACCTATGGGTTGATCTATGGTTTTACCGCCGACGGGTTCACCCATCGCGAGCTGCGGGATTATGTCGAGGACATCCGTTCGCGCCTGCTGCAGGTTCCGGACGTGTCGAAGATCGAAATCCTTGGCGCACAGGACGAGCAGATTTTTGTCGAGTTTTCGACCCAGCAGCTTGCTGGCCTTGGCATCGACCGAGGGGCTTTGATCGCCGCGCTACAGGCGCAGAACGCGGTCAGCCCTTCGGGCGCGCTGCAAACCGGCGACGAAAGGCTTTTGATCCGTGCGTCGGGTTCCTTCCGTTCCGAACGCGATATCCTTGACGTTAATTTTCTTTCCAATGGGCGGTTGATTAGGCTGCGCGACATTGCCGAAGTCCGCCGCGCCTTCGCGATCCGCCGCAGCCATTGTTTCGTGTCAACGGCAAGCCCGCCATTGGTCTTGCCATCGCCATGCGCGACGGCGGCGACATTTTGGGGCTCGGCCGTAACGTGAAAGCTGCGGTCGGCGAGACGATCACCGATTTGCCGCTCGGCATTGACGCCACTCTGGTCTCCGATCAGCCGGTCGTCGTGAAAAATGCGATTGGCGAGTTCATGGGGTCGCTCTGGCAGGCAATCGCCATCATCATGGCGGTGAGCATCGTCAGTCTCGGTTTCCGGCCGGGCGCGGTTGTTGCACTCTCGATCCCGCTGACGATGGCAATTATTTTTCCGATCATGGAAGTCCTTGGCATTGACCTCCAGCGCATTTCACTCGGCGCTCTCATTATTGCCTTGGGCCTTCTCGTCGATGACGCGATGACGACTGTTGATGTCATGACGTCCCGGTTGGCGGCAGGCGAAAGCAAAGAGCAGGCCGCGACATTTGCCTATAAAACATTGGCATTTCCAATGTTGACGGGCTCGTTCGTTACCGCGGCTGGCTTCGTGCCAATCGGCTTCGCACGTAGCGCGGCGGGGGAATATACGTTCTCGATTTTCGCCGTCGTGGCGCTCGCACTGATCGTGTCCTGGTTTGTCGCTGTTCTTTACGCGCCCTTGCTTGGCGTCTGGTTTCTCAAGAAACCGGAGACGGCAGCACCCGAACAGCAAAATGTGGTATTGCGCATTTTCCGCGTGATCCTTGTTGGCGCGATGCGCATGCGTTGGCTGACCATCGCTTTGGCGGTTGCGTGTTTCGCCGTCTCTCTTCTGGCGCTCCCCTATGTGCCACGGCAATTCTTTCCGGCATCTGACCGGCCGGAACTCGTCGTCGATC
>JBPYDY010000155.1:0-2314 GCA_051986155.1 Methylocella sp. | reverse complement strand
GCGATTTGGCGGCAAGAACGGACCCGGAAAATAGGTGAGTAACAACCCGAGTAACAAAAACAACAGCCAAGCATTGGGCGAAATAACTAAGGCATTGAAATGACAGTGGTGCGGACGACGGGAGTCGAACCCGTAAGGCCTTCCGGCCGAGGGATTTTAAGTCCCTTGCGTCTACCTTTTCGCCACGTCCGCTTGGCCCAACCGGGGGCCTTGGCGCGAGCAATGCCAGAAAGTGCAGACCTTACACCGGAAATGCCTTTGAGCAACCGGCCGGGCGCGTTGGCGTGCAAAGCGCAGGATCCGATGGTTCCGGATCTTCGGTCGACCGGATTGACCCGGATTCCGCCGCAAAACTGTGGGAGGTTCCCTGTTCGGCGGTTTGCGTATAAAACCCAACGCTTGGCAGGCAGGCGGCGAACTTGGCTAAGTTCAAGCTCGCTTTCCGCCTCATAAGGCTCCTGACATTGAATTGGCGGCGATGTGATTGAACAAATTATGATATTCGCGCTGGGGTTTTTCGTGGCTTGCGTGATCGCGCTCGCCGCCGCTCCAGCCTATTGGCACCGCGCCATCCGGCTCTCCACGAGGCGGCTTGAAATGCAGCTCCCGCTCTCGGCGGAGGAAATCCGCGCTGGGCGCGACCTTTTGCGGGCCGAGTTCGCGGTCAAATACAGGCGGCTCGAGCAAAAAGCGGCAGAGCTCAATGAGCGTCATGCCGCCAACATGGCCGAGCTTGGCCGCAGCACCGCGATTATCAGCCGACAAGACAGCAACCTGCGCGCCCTGTCCGAGCAAGGAAGCGAGGGCCGCGAACAGCTTTCTGAGCTTCGGCGCGCCCTAGCCGAAACTTCGGCCGAACTTGCCGCGGCAGCTAAGGACTCCTACGATACCGCGGGACTCATCGCGCGCAAGGATGCCAGGATTAGCGAGCTCGAAGCCAGCCTCAAAGACTCCGAAGCGGCTGCGGCCAAGCAGCGGCAGGCCATCGCAGCGCTCGAGGCGGATGCCGCCCGGCAGGACGAAGCGCTCGCGGCGCAGCGCGCGAAGACGGGCGAACTCGACGGAGAGATTGCGACACTGCGGCTTCAGCAGCAGGCCGATCAAGTCACCCTAAGAGCCGCGGCGGCGAGGGTCGCCGAGCGCGAGGAGGCCCTCGAGGCCTCTGTTAAGCGGGAAAAGGACTTGATCCGGCACCGGAAGCTGCAAAGCGAAGCGTCCCGCGCGGCCGAGGCCGGCTATCTCGAGAAGATCGAACGGCTGCGCAGCGGACACGCGGCTTCCCAGGAGGCCCTCGAAGCGACGCGCAAGACATGCGACAGGCTCGCCAAGGAGCTCGACGAACTGCGGGCGGCTCCGCAAGACGCCGCTGCCCGCATGCAGCGGGAGGAAAATGAAATTCTGCGGCAGGAAATCCGCGAGATCGGGACTGCGGTCATTCGCGCGGCGGGCGGTGGCGAAGCGCCACTGCCCGCGCCGGGCAAAGCAGAAAGCAGCCTAAGCGAGCCAAATCTTCCGGAAAAGGCCACGGCGTGAAAAAGGGGCAACGGCCCGGGCTGCAAAGCCTGCGGCCTCAGCCTCTCGGCACGACGTCGACCTGAACCTCCACATCCTGCTCGCCTGAGCCGAGGACGATTCCGGCGACGGGCGAAACGTCGGCATAGTCGCGCCCTTTCGCCATGGCAATGTGGTCGTTGCCAATCATCGCCGCATTGGTTGGGTCGAATTCGACCCAGCCATGCGGCCTGCCGCACCACACCGATACCCATGCGTGCGTTGCATCGGCGCCTTCGAGTCGCTTTTTGCCGGGCGGCGGGATCGTCCGGATATAGCCCGATATGTAGGCAGCGGGCAGGCCAAGGCCGCGTAGTCCCGCAATCATGATATGCGCGAAATCTTGACAAACGCCTCGACGCTTGGAGAAGGCTTCGGAGACCGGCGTCGAGACGACCGTTGCCTTTGTGTCGTATTTGAAATCGGCATTGATCCTCCGCATCAAGTCCTTTGCGCCGTCAAGAACGGGCTGCTTGTCAGGAAAGCTTGTCCGCGCGTAATCGGTGATCGGCAGGACGTGCGGTACAATACGGCTCGGATACAGAAAATGGACAGGCGATTCCTTATCGAGGGAGGCGCTGCCAAAAGCTTCCTCGCGCACGTCCTCGAAGGCTTGAGATTGAAACAGGCCCTCGGGGCCGTTCCGGTCGATTTCAACGGTCACTGTAACCTCTACGGCAAGTTCGCGATGCGCCGTTTCGACCGTGACAATAGATAACCTGTTACCAAAAAAACACCGCCGCTCGAGGGTTTGCGCCGGCTC
>JBPYDY010000154.1:0-4099 GCA_051986155.1 Methylocella sp. | reverse complement strand
GATCGACGCCCAAATGCTCGAGCGCCTTGTCGAGCCCGATGCAACTCGCATCGAGCTTGCCTTCCACGTGATGCTCGTCATCGATACCGAGGCCGCCCTTGGCATGGAAGTCGACGGGGCCGCTCGTCAGCGAGGCAAAGGTGACATCAATCTTGCCATTTGCCGCGCGCCATTTATCGAGTGTTTCGGCGAATGTTGCCGCGCCAGCCGGAATGCCCGGCGTCATCGTCGCTTCGAACTGCAGCGAGACGGGGACATTTGAATCGAGAAAATTGTTCAGCGCAGGGATTTGGCCCCGATGCAACGAAACCGCCAAATCATAGGCCTCGTCACGCCGGCCCGGCGACCTGGCGAAAGAGCCACCGACATCGGCGGCGGTGCCCGTCACATCCGATCCTAGAGCTGCGCCTTGCAGCCGAACCTGAGTGCCGAGGAACGCCAGCTGCCCAATTACGCCTGGCAGGGCGTCGATCTCAACCATAAGCTCGGTCCAATGGGCCGTCACATCGAGATCGCCATCGGCGCTTTTTACCGTAATGGGAGGGTCGAGTTTCACAAGCATATTATCGTTTCGCATGAGCGGCGAGGTGGCGTGCAGGCCGCGCAGCGTCCCACTCAATGTCTTGCCAAAGGCTTCGCCTTGGAACGCCACATTCTCGCAGCTGATTGCTGTGGCGAAGGGAAACCCGCCGATTGTCTGTGAGGGGCAGGTCCAAATGCGGCCTTTGCGCGCCTCCTGTGCCATCCAGGCGGTCATCGTGGCTGCGGCCTCACGCGATTTGACATACCAGAAGCCTGACCAGCCGATTGGCGCCATTGCAACCATGATAAGGAGCACAATCAGCCAGGAATAGCGGTGCAGGCGCCGCTTCGCCGCGGGTTCGGGACTCATCGGGTGCTTTCTCCCAAGGCACTATTCGAACGATTTTTTCGAGACCATGACAGAGAAGGCGGTGGCGCGCCAGGCCTGGCGCGGTAAAAGCCCGCTTCCCTCGCTTTGCCTCATGGTTGACCGGGCCTTTGGTGCCTGATTTGCGATAAAATGAGAAGTGCCTTCTTTTCCCTCTCGACCCGCGCCGCTGCAGCTGCGCGGCGCTCGCGTCGAGATGCCAATTATTTCACGCCCACCGTTCAAAGGATCGGTTGGCGAGAACCAGCGTGGAGATGAAAATAACGACCCATGTCTGCCGCCGCAGTTTCCAGTTTGGTCGTGCCATTGATCATCTGCGGTAAAATTGTGTTCTTGAAGCTTGCCCTGGCATTTGACAGCGTACGGTGGCAAACGAGACAGCTGCGGGTGACCGCAAAATGAACGGGGCGCGATGACGCGGCTGTTACGATTTCGCGACATGAAACACGTCGGCGAGCCTATCGCCGTGCTGACCGCCTATGATGCGCCGAGCGCCCGCGCCGAGGAGGCCGCGGGCATCGACATCATACTTGTCGGCGACAGTGTCGGCACCGCAATGCTGGGCTATGCCAGCGAAAGAGAGGTCACGCTTGCCGATATGTGCCATCACGTCGGAGCCGTCCGGCGCGGCGCGCCCAAGACCAAACTCATCGCCGATTTGCCCCATCGTAGCTATGATACGCCCGAGAGCGCGCTTCATAGCTCGCGCTCGCTCGTCGCAGCCGGAGCCGATATAGTAAAATTCGAGGGTCCGCGGCTCGAAATTCTCGAAGCGCTGGTGCAGGATTCCATCGAAGTTTGCTGCCACCTGGGGCTCGAGCCGCAACATCACGATGGCAAGGGGATCAAGGGCCGCAAGGCCGGCGAAGCCTCGCGGCTTTTGCGCGACGCGATCGCGCTCGATAAGGCCGGAATGGCAATGCTCGTTCTCGAACTCGTGCCGGAAGAGGTTGCCGAGCAGGTGACGAAAACCGTCGCCGCGCCGACGATCGGCATCGGCGCCGGGCGCAAAACGGACGGGCAAGTGCTGGTCATTACGGACGTGCTGGGAGTCACGGGTGCGAATTACCGCCACAACCGCCGCTATCAAGAATTTGGCAAGCTCATGCTAGAGGCGGTGCAAGCCTATGTTTCGGATGTTCATTCCAGAAACTTTCCGGCCGGGGGAAATATATTTTGCATGGACAAGGACGAGCTCGCGAAGTTCTATAAGGAGAACCGTTAAATCGTTTCGCTGGCTGCTGGGCACGGTCATCGGCGCCAACTAGACTTACACACGATTTGCACAGAAACGCCCGCCCGGCTTAATCTACCCTGCCCACAACGGCGCACGCGCGGGACGATAGTCGAGATGTTCGGACTCCGCCTCCCATCCTCGGTAGCTCTGTTCGCCGCCTGCGCCTTTCTCGTCATCGCGCTAGCGCTCGGGGCCCTGTATTATTGGTCTCCGCGCGCAACCTTGCGCATTACCACCGGCCCGGCAGGCGGAATCGCGCAGCGTTTCATTTCGGCCTTTGTCTCCGTGACCACGGCGCTTCATCCGCATATCCGCTTTGTAACCGTTCCCGTGACCAATCTGGAAGAGAGCTCCAAGGCCATGGAGGATGGCAAAGTCGATATCGCGCTCGTGCGCACCGATGTGAAGCCTCCGGTCAATGGGCAAACGCTCGTCATTCTTAGGCGCGACGTTGTTGCAATCGTTCTTCCCGCGAAGTCGCCGGTAAAGAGTATGACCAGTCTCTCTGGTAAAACGATTGCCGTTCCCAATGGGCCTCTTCAGGACCATGATTCACGGGCGCTCGATGAGATTCTCGGCTATTACAATATCGATTCCGCATCGGTGAAGCGGGAATTCCTTCCCGTTTCCGAAATCGGCCCTGCCATCCGTCACCATAAAGCCGTGGCCGCTTTGGCGGTTGGTCCGATCGGTCCGGGTACTGTCGTAGATGTCGTAGCTTCGATTGCAAAAGCTACAAAAGCGGCGCCCGGCATTTTGGAAATCGACGAGGGTGATGCGATTGCGAAGCAGTTCCCCGCATTTGAGACCATAGATATTCCCCAAGGCGCCTTTCGCGGCCACCCGCCAACCCCAGACGACACCGTGAAGGGCCTTGCAGTCAGCTATCGTTTCGTTGTCCCGCTGAGAATGTTGAATATCGTCGCGGCGGCCATTGCGAGGTCGACAATAAAGGCCAAGTCAAATCTCATGGCCGTTACGCCCATGGCCAGCCAGATCGAGGCCCCAGATACAGACAGCGAGAATCCGCTTTTGCCGGTGCATCCTGGGGTTGCGGCTTATCTCACCAATGGCGATCAGAGTTTCTTTGATCAATTGCAACAATATTTTTATGTTGTCGGCATTCCGCTGAGCGTTGCGGCATCGCTGACGGCACTCGTCACAGGGCATTGGCGCAGCAGGAAGCTGCAAACTGAACAGCGGCAAATTCTACGCCTTCTCGTCATCGCCGATGAGGCGGTGAAAGCCGACTTTTTCGAGCTTGAAAAATTAGAGGTGGAGTTCCGCGTGATCGTTGCCTCTTGCGTCAATAAACTCGTGGAAGGAAAAGGTCCGGCCGAGCAGCTGCAGGTGTCCTTGGCTATCGAGCATGCGCGGCGTTCAATCGAGGCGCGGAAAGCGGTGTTGAGTGCCGGCAAAGCTCAGAAGGCAGAGGAGTCCATGGCCGCTTTGTAAGTCAGCGCAGTTGGTGTCGAAGCCGCGTCACGCGCCCAGGATCGCCTTAACCCGCGCGGCCGCCTTGGCAAAGTCCATCCGCCCGGCATATTGCGCCTTGAGCGCACCAACGACCTTGCCCATCTCCTTAACGGAGGAAGCCCCGGTCTCGGCGATGGCGGCGGCAATCGCCGCCTCCACTTCCGCATCGCTCAACTGCTGCGGTAGAAAACTGTTGATGATCGAAATTTCTTCGGCTTCTTGCGCCGAAAGGTCGAGCCGCCCGGCCTTTTCGTAAATTTCCTGCGATTCCTTCCGACTTTTCGTCATTTTCTGTAAGACCGCCAATATGTCTTCATCGGACAGGGTTTTGCCTTGGCTGCGCGCCTCAATCTCCCTGTCCTTGAGCGCGGCCATGATCATGCGGATCGTTCCGACACGCCGCTTGTCGGCGACCTTCATCGCGGCCTTGAGCTCGCTCGCAAATCTCTCCCGCATCGGCTACAACCCCGCGAATT
>JBPYDY010000153.1:0-9454 GCA_051986155.1 Methylocella sp. | reverse complement strand
GGTACGGCAAAGCCGGCTTGGCGATCGGCGAGGTCAAGGCGCAAGGCCGCTGCGACACCGATTCCCTGCTAACCACACTTCTCACCACGGGAGGACTAACGGGAGGCCTCTTGAACCCGGGTTGCCCCGCCTCGGGAACGAGCAATACCGCAGCGGGCTGGACCGTCGGCGGCGGCTCCGAGCTCGGCTTGACGGAAAATTGGTCGGTCAAGGCGGAAACGAGCTACTTCAATCTTGGCTCCAGCCAATACTCCTTCGGCGCTCTGGCCGGGCCGACGGGGGCCATACCGGTCACGCTCCCCAACGCCAGCGTCAGGCGCGACGGCTGGATCACAACCATTGGCCTGAACTACCGGTTCACCGGCTTCGAGGCTCCGGCGGTCGTCGCAAAATATTGAACCAAAGTTCATCCAGCACCAACGGCCCGGAAGATCCCCATTCCGGGCCGTTGCATTGAGCGCAACACTCTCGCAATCTGGCGGCCGGCAGCGTTGGCGCCGCGCCTCGATGGATAGGATAGCAGCCAAGGACCGGGCGCCTACCGCATGCCAAGCCAGCGGCGCAGAAACGCATGCGACCAGCGCGCGACCGCGGCATCGTGCCGGAACCACCCTTCGATGTGGCGGTGGCGGGGGCTGGCGCCAGGCTCGGTCAGGCGCTCGCGGGTCAACAGCGCCCAACGGCACAACGCCGGAAATGTCACTTCCGGATGGAACTGGAAGCCAAAGGCGCGATCGCCATAGCAAAACGCTTGCGTCTCGAAACATTGGCCGCGCGCCAAAAGTGCGGCGCCATGGGGCAATTCAAAGCCTTCCCGGTGCCATTGGTAGACATGGCCCGGAAATGGGCACGCGCAAATCCTATTTCCCTCTTCTGTCGCACGGATCGGGTAATAGCCGATTTCCACAAACCCCTTTGGATGCCGCTTGACTCTTTGGCCGAGGTGGCTCGCGAGCATCTGCGCGCCAAGGCAAATGCCGATAAAAGGGACGCGCTCTTTTAGCGCAACCCCGATCCAGTCGATTTCGCGGCGCAGCCAAGCGTCGCCGCTATTGACGCTCATCGAGCCGCCAAAAATGATCGCGCCGGCATAGCCTGCGAGCGTTTCGGGCAATGGATCGCCAAAGATGGGCCGCCTACAATCGAGAGCGAAACCTTGCGCGCGCAGAAGGCGCCCAAACCTCCCAGCCGTTGCATCGCATTGATGCAGGATCGTTAGAACCCTACTTTCACAGGAGGCGGCCGCGGCCATGCGTGGCAATCGACAAAGTCAATCGGGGGCGTCAGCCTGGACCAGCCCGTTTTAGCTGAATCCAGGAAATTAAGCTCAAAACTACAGACTTTGGCAAAAACGGCAAGATGAATACCGCGACGCGATTGGCAAATCCCGGCACGATCTCGCGCCTTCCCGCCATCAGACCGGCATAGCCCTCTTCGGCAACTTCCATGGACGAGGTCCCTGGAAAACGGCTTTCGAGCTCTGGGCCCAGACCTGCGCGAGCCTGAAAGCCGGTCTTGGTGTAACCAGGGCACAGCGCGGAAATGGTGACCCCCTGCCGGCGCAGCTCCTGATGCAGCGCCAAGGAAAACGACAAAAGAAAAGCCTTGGAGGCGTAATAGGCCGCCATTCCCGGGCCGCCAGGAAAGTAACTCGCAACCGACGCGACATTCAGGATCTTTCCCCGCGCCGCGCAAATTGCGGGCAGGAAGCGCAAATTCATCTCCGCGGCCACGCGAATATTGAGATCGACGATCCCCAGCTGCTCGGCTTGATCGAGCTTTAGAGCCTCGCCGGCAAGACCAAAGCCGGCGTTATTGACCAGAATATCCGGCGACGCGCCGGCCGAGTCGAGGGCGGCAGCAACTTGGCCGACCGCATCTTTTCCGGTCAAATCGATTGCCAGCACCAGCGGTCTTGGCCTGCCCGCTGCCGCGATTTCATCGGCGAGCGCTTTAAGCTTGGCTTGACTGCGTGCGATGAGAGCTAGATCATGGCCATGACGGGCGAAGACACGGGCGAGATCGGCCCCAATCCCGCCCGAGGCGCCAGTAATCAGCGTCACACGGCGCTCCGCGCCCTCGGACCGGACTTGCTCCGGGCCAGGCCCGGCCTCAAAAGAGGGCTCGATGCGTGCGGCTTCGCTCACGATTTCTCTCCCTCGCTCGCCTGTGACCAAGGGCCGCCTGCATATGGGTCCCTCGCTGTTTCGCCGGCAACCTTCTGGCGCAGCAAGACCCTCTCTCGCGTCGATACGCCAAGCAGCTCGGCGATCCGCCAGATCGTATTTTCCTCCAATTCGTGAACCGCGCCATCGGCAAACGCAATGTCCCAAAGCATTTCCACGATTTTAAGCCGCCCGTCTTCGTCGAGCGCGCGTTTGAGGACGCTCGTAAAATGGTAGAAATCGACCGCCTCGCGATCGCTTTGCTCGGCAGCAGCGGTCAACCTGGCAGCCGCCGGGGCGTCGAGGCCAAACCGTTCCTTGATGATCGTCTGCAGCTTGCGCCGCTCGGCGAGATCGACCCTTCCGTCCGAATTGGCGACATGAACCAGCAGGGCGACCGCCGCGAGACGATAATCCCCCTCGTCAAGAGTCCGGTTGGGGGTGTCCGCGCCAGTGAGCTCTTCGACAAAGCGTTTTAAAGCGTCGAGCATTCAAATTTCTCCGGCTTGATAGGGGCCATTATAGTCTGCCAGCCCGAAAGCGCATTGGCTCCGATCAGCGCAGCAAGAGGCACGTCCAATAGCCCTCCGGCCGGTGATATGCGCCGCGCAGGTCTCTGACCCAAGCCTCGCATGCGCGCCGCTCGGGAAAACAGACTTTTAGGTCGAGCCAATCGATGAAGGTGAGGCCAAAATAGGGATCCTTATAGGGGCGCCCGCCGGAAAAATGCCCGAGCCAAACCGAGCGCCAAGGCAACTCTTCTGCCGTTGCCGCGAGCGGCTGCCGAAACGCCGCCCCGGCCGTGCAGGGAATGCCGGAGAAATCGACGATGCTTGCCGAGGGCGAGTTTTCTCGCCCCTCGCCGGCAGCGCGGCCCGGCCCGCAAAAGGCTAACGCCAATGCGCAGAGGGCAACAGCTGCGCTTGGCCGCCCGGGCGACCGCCAATCGCAGCAATTTTTACGCGCGTTCATGGCTTCAGACTTGCCTAGCTCTGCGGTGGCAATACGCATATCCGCGCCTCTTATCCCGAATGGCTGTCTGGCTCAATCTCGAATCGAGCGGATCGTTAGGAATGCTGGCACAGAGCTTGCCGCGCGTTATGATAAAGACGGGGGTACCGTTTGTTCAGGCTATCAACCTCGTTCCCATGTCCTCTTCGCGGTCAACGCCTGGTTCGTCAAACCAGAGTTCGAATAATTTGGGAGCGCTAATGGCGTATCCTTGCGCGTAGTCAACGCCAATCTCGCGCAGCGCGGCTAAAGTCGCGCGGCTTTCGACGAACTCCGCGACGGTCCTTATACCCATGACCTTGCCGACGTGGTCGATCATCTCCACCATGGCCTGGTCGACTTTGTCGCGCAGCATGTCTTTAACGAACAGTCCATCGATTTTGAGATAGTCGACCGGCAGATTTTTCAAATAGGCAAAGGACGACATGCCGCGGCCGAAATCGTCGAGCGCGAACTGACACCCCAACTCTTTGAGTGCGGCAATGAAGCGCCTGGCGCTCTCCAAGTTGGCAATCGCGCTCGTTTCGGTGATTTCAAAGCACACGATGTGGCATGGAATATTGTGGCTTTGCAACTGCTCCCGGACAAATCCAATGAAGCTATCGTCAAACGTCTGACCGCTGAGATTGATGCTACACTTTTCGACCGCCAAACTATTCGGCCTTGCGAGTGCTTTTGCCAATTGCTTGAATGCGTTGCGTACGACCCAGCGATCGAGCAGATGCATCAGCCCATAGCGTTCGGCGGCGGGAATGAAAGCGCCAGGCGAAACTATATTGCCGGCCTGGTCTCTGAGCCGGAGCAACAATTCGAAATAGTGGCCGCCGGCATGTTTTAGCCGCAACGGCAGGATTTCCTGGGCGTAAAGACAGAACCGCTGATTTTCGAGAGCCTCCTGAATGCGGTGCACCCACGTCATCTCGTCGACGCGTTGCGCGAGCTCCATATCGTCGGAGTGGTAAACCTGAACGCGGTTCCGGCCTTTCTCCTTTGCGCCATAGCAGGCAATGTCGGCCCGGCGCAGCGCCTCTTCCACGCACGTGCCAGCTTCGGCTATGCACGCAACGCCGATGCTGGCCGTCACCCCGAATGACCGTTCGTTCCAGGGGAAAACGAAACTCTCGACAGCTGCTCTCAGTCGCTCGGCCATCTTTTCGACCTGTTGGGGCTCGCAATGCGGCAGCACGAGTGCGAATTCGTCTCCACCAAGTCGCGAGAGCACGTCGCCTGGCCGCGCCTCCCGCTGCAGGATCTTGGATATCGCGCGCAGCAATTGGTCGCCGGCGAGATGACCGCAGGTATCGTTCACGACTTTGAATTGATCGAGGTCCAAGAAGACAAGCGCATGCGGGATGTCTCCGTCGCCTAACCGGCCGAGCTCCTCCCCCAGCCGGGCTTCGAATGCGCGCCTGTTTCCGAGGCCTGTGAGGGAGTCATGCATCGCTTGCCAGGCGAGGCGTTGTTTCTCCTCGTTCAGTGCGTTTTCGAAGGCTTCGCGCTGTTGGACCAGCCTGTGGGTATGCCAAACAAGCAGCAGGACCAGCACAGTTGCGGTGGTAACATTCACGATCGTCAGGAACACTTTGATAGCGCGCGAGCCTTCGCCGAGGACTTCGGAAAACTTGTTGGCGCGGACCGTGACCACGCCGTTAATCTCATAGAGCTGCGACGTCAAAAGACGGAGCCGGGGTTCGTCGTTGAGCGCGCCGCCTTTCATATCGGATTGGATGTGCTCGCCGAATTCGGCGAGCTGCAGCAGCATCGAGTCAGTCGAGGCCCACTGCTCAACTGCGACCTCCAGATAACTTATCCTCCGGAAGTAGCGAAACAGCCATATCAAGCCCGGAATGTCGTCGGGATGATTCCCGCCCTGCAAATAAAACTCGGCCGCCGCCGACCAATCTCGTTGTTCCATCGCCTGGCGCGCGTAGAAATCAGCGAGCGGAACGGCGAGCCCCGCCTTGTATTGATCGAAGAATTTCTGCTGTCCGGTCTGCAGGTAGAGGTTGAGGAAGTAAACGGCGTTCTTTTGCCCTCTCGACCTGAGTGACTCCCCGCCGACATAGGCTCTCACCGAGGAGAGAACGTTAATACTGAGGCCAGCGATGAAAGCCTCCACCAGCACGACCGCGACGAAAGGCGCAATAAGCCTTAACAGCCGGTAACAGGAATGCAGTCTGGAAGCCTTCATCGAATGACCAGATCGGGCAAAAGTTCTCGGGAGGGCTACCAGACCTTGTTCGCTATCAACTTCCCGAAACCTCAGCATGCCCAGCGCGCCACCGTACCTCAGGATGGGCGGGACGTCTTAATGCTATCCCAAAACCGTAAGCCTCGTTGGCTCGATGGTTAATCACCAAACAATTTCGGCCCTCTAATTGTGGCATTCGAGCCTGTAATGGGGACGTCAGACGCTTGAGACAGCGGCGTCCGGCGCTGGCGTGTCATCGAATAAAATTTTACGAATTCTACCGACGTCGAGGTTCGCCCTTGATTGACCGTCAAGTTGGCGGCGCCGCCAACCGCCAAGCCCGACGCCTCGTGAACCGTTCGAGTTTGTGGTAACGGACTAGGCGCGGCAGCAACTGAACATGGCCTCCGGCGTTTTGATTCGTCAATGCGTCACCTGGCTCGACATCAAAAAATTCTGGTCAAGGAAGTGGCCGCGTGGCAAAACGGCGCAACAAACACTGCGCGGCGGCTGATTAGCCCCTTCGAGAAGGCCGGCGCCCGCGTCAAACTCAAGCGTCTTTGATTCTGGTTTTGTAGACGACTCAAGCTGCGCGAGACGCAAACTAATAAGTCTTGGGACCGTAATGAAGTTTACCCTGTCCTGGCTCAAGGATCATCTCGAGACGGACGCGACGGTTGAAGAGATCGCCGCCACGCTCACCAAGATCGGCCTTGAGGTCGAACATATCGACAACAGGGCTCAAGCGCTCAAGGGCTTTGTGATCGCGCGCGTCAATGATGCCAAGCCTCACCCCAATGCCGACCGGTTGCGGCTTTGCTCTGTCGACGCGGGGAGTGGCATGCCCGTGCAGGTCGTTTGCGGCGCGCCCAATGCGCGGGCGGGAATGAAATCGGTGTTTGCCGCGCCGGGGACCTACATTCCGGGCAAGAAGATTACGCTGGGAAGGAGTGTCATTCGCGGCATCGAGTCAAATGGCATGCTCTGCTCGGGTGCCGAACTCGAATTATCCGACGATCATGACGGCATTCTCGATCTGCCTGCGGCGGCCCCGGTCGGCGCGCTCTATGCGCAATGGGCGCTCCTCGACGATCCGGTGATCGCAATCGATCTCTTGCCGAACCGGCCGGATGCAGCTGGGGTCGACGGAATCGCCCGTGATCTTGCTGCGACGGGGTTGGGAAAATTGAAAACCGCGCCAATAACGCCGGTCGAAGGCCGTTTTCCTTGTCCCGTTGCGGTCCGGCTCGACTTTGCGCCGGAGGATGCGCATCTTGCGCCACTCTTTGCGTTGCGCCTCGTGAAAGGGGTGCGAAATGGACCAAGTCCGGAGTGGGTGCAGAGCCGGCTCAAGGCGATTGGTCTTCGGCCAATCAATGCGCTCGTCGACATCACCAACTATCTCACCTACGACCGGGCGCGACCGCTGCATGTTTTCGACGCGCAAAAAGTCAAGGGCGACCTTACCATTCGCCGGGCTAAACCAGGCGAGGAGCTCACTGCGCTCGACGGCCGCACCTATAAGCTCGACCCGGACAATGTCGTGATCGCCGATGAGGCGGGAGTGGAATCGCTCGCCGGGATCATGGGCGGGCAAGCGACCGGCTGCGACGAGGCGACGACCGAGGTGCTGATCGAGTCGGCCCTATGGGATCCGGTGAATATTGCGCGCAGCGGACGCCGCCTCGGCATTTCCTCGGATGCCCGCTACCGCTTCGAGCGCGGCGTCGACCCCGCCTTTTGCCTGCCAGGGCTCGAGCTCGCAACAAGGCTGGTGATTGAACATTGCGGCGGAGTTGCCTCAAAAGCTTATGTGGCGGGGGCCATAGCTCCGCAGGACAAGCGCATCGCTTTTCCTTGGAGCGAGGTGAAGCGCCTGACCGGCCTTTCGCTCGAAATTCCGGAAATGGAGCGCATTTTAGCGAACCTCGGGTTCGAGCTTGACCATTCTGCTGGGACTTCAGGGGCGACTTCAGTGAAAGTTCCCTCTTTCAGGCCGGACATCGCGGACAAGACCGATCTTGTCGAGGAAGTCCTGCGGATCGCAGGGGTCGATCGAGTTTTGCCGGTAGCGCTTCCGCGTGATCCCGCTCAGCAGTCCGCTGGCTCAGTGCTGACTTTCCTGCAGAAGAGGGTCCGGACGGCGAAACGGGCCTTGGCATCCAATGGCCTCGTTGAGGCGGTGACGTGGTCTTTTGTGTCGCGCCGCCGGTCGCTTGCGTTTGGCGGCGGCGGGAATTCTCTTGCTCTCGCCAATCCGATTGCGCCGGAACATTCCGATATGCGTCCGAGCCTGTTGCCGGGGCTGATCGAGGCGGCCCAGCGCAATGCCGACCGCGGCTTTGGCGATGTTGCGCTGTTCGAGGTCGGACAGATTTTTTTGAGCGATGCCGAAGAAGATCAGAAGATTGCCGCGAGCGCCATACGCCGTGGAATGGCGAAGGAGAAAGGCATTGGGCGGCACTGGTCGATGCCGCAAGCGGCGGTCGATCTCTTCGACGCCAAGTCGGACGCTCTTGCCCTCCTTTCGGCTCTTGGGGTGTCGTTGAGCGGCTTGCGGCTCATCCCAGGCGGGCCTCCGTGGTTCCATCCCGTCCGCTCGGCAACGTTCCAAATGGGGCCAAAAAATGTCATTGGTGCCGTCGGCGAGCTCCATCCCCGCACCCTCGAAGACCTCGGTGCCGAGGGGCCGACCGCCGGTTTCGAGCTCATCCTTAATGACATACCGGCGCCGAAATTGCGGTCCACAAAGGCGAAACCGAAGCTCGAACTTCCGGAATTCATGCCGGTGCAACGCGACTTTGCTTTCGTCTGCGACCAAGCCGTGAATGCCGCCGACATTGTGAAGGCGGCTGCCGCGGCCGAAAGTGCTCTCGTCGCCGATGTCGGCGTATTCGATGTCTACGAAGGCAAAGGCATAGCTCAAGGCAAAAAATCGGTTGCTATTTCTGTCACCCTGCAACCGCGCGGAAAAACCCTGACCGAATCGGAGATCGACCTTGCCGCGGGCAAGATCATCGCCGAGGTCACGAAGAAAACTGGTGCCAGCCTGAGAGGATGAAGCATTGAGAACTATCTTGCCCCCCTTATTCGCGGCCGCGCTGGCCGCGGTGGCCCCGTTAAAAGCCGCCCCGCGCAACATCGACGAGTGCGAGAAAATTCAGGCAGCCGACGCCTACAATCTCTGTCTTGCCTCATTCGGACCTGTCGCGCGCGGCCACCACGGCTCTGCCGATGATGTTGGCGGGGCGACGAACAACGAGACATCGTCAGCTTTGTTCCACCATGCGAAAATAGTGGCGGCGGGGCGATCATGGCATCATCATCGCCACGCTTTCCGGCACGGATCGACGCACCACCGCTTGGCGAGATACCTTGGGCACGGGACGAGAGCCGCATTGCACGGGGGCAGGCACGGCAACAACCAGAAGATGGCGTTTAGCGTGGTTTCGAGCCGAACGCGGCTGCGGTAAAGTAGCCCGGCCAAGCTGTCGTAGGCTAGATCCCGATCCCCCCGGCCGCCGTCCGGTTTGTGCTAGGCGAAAGGCGCGGACAAGGCCGGTTCGCACCAAGGGTTCATCCGATACGAGGCGCGTCTTTCAAATGTCGTCGCCGTGTGCGGCTTCGTTGATATTGATGGTTTTCATTTGGGAAAAGTCGACTGCCACGGGCTTGTTATTTCTTGCCGCCATCACCTGCAAAGTCTTAATCACATGTTCGAGCCTGCGATAGACTTCCTTATATTCCGCCGTCGCTTTCGATAAAGCGAGAGGCGTTAGACAATATTCGATGCTTTCGCGTGGCCGCTCCACTTTGTCCATTCGCCTCACTCCATCCAACACCGGGCTGTAGTTTATAGTCCAAAACGAGAATTGGCAAAATTCGTATATAACCCGCAGAGCAAGCTTGGATCTCGTGCCGCTCTTTTTGAACTCGCGCAAAGTATCGCGGGTCTCCTGATCGGCTCCGTCCCAGTTGAGGGTAGGGATGCTGTCGCCGCACAAACTGACGGCCGAAGGGCGCATAAATTGGTGTTTTTCAAGCATCCTGGTCTTCCCGGGAAATGCCCGCTCCGCAATGCGCGGCC
>JBPYDY010000152.1:0-4155 GCA_051986155.1 Methylocella sp. | reverse complement strand
GGGGCCCAAATCCTTACAAGCGACATTCGCGCCGCGGTCCTGCCTCGTGTAAGATCGCGCAGAAAAATGGTATTTTGGGCAAGGGGACCAAGGCCCCGAGTTCCCAAACCCCTCTTGACACGCCCGTAGTGGATCACCCGCGATGTCGCAACTCATTAAGATTGCTGGATATCCAGGGGAGCCGCGCGCCAGTGTCATATTTGTTCAACCGCCGAGGCGCGGCCTTCGCCGCGCCGGTCCAAACACAGGTGAGCAGCCCTCACCCGGTGCTTTCTCCCGCGTGGCGGGAGAGGGGAGGCAGAATTGCGGTCAGGCTGGGACGGCGGCAGGCGGGCTCATGCGGAATGCGCTTTCAAGCGGTTTGTCCGCCTTTACGCTTCGGGCTTCACGCATTGCTGCGCATCTTTGCACCGGCCTCAGCTCAATAGACAAATCCTTGCCCACCAAGCAGGGTGCGCGCGCAAGTTCGCCTTGCGCGCCCGCCGAGCCGAGCCGCAGTCGGAGAAGATGGCAAAGCATGTCGCGCCGGAGCCCGACATGCGCGCAAGCCGGCAGCCAGGCGCTGCGGAAAGAATTGCAAGCACATCGCCGATTACCGGGGCGACGACGCAGGCCGCGCCCTCCAAGTCGTTGCGGGCTTTGCGCAAGGCTGTCATCAAAGCTCCCGCAGGCATTTGCTGATCAAGCTCGGGATGCGAACCAAAGGCCGCCGCGGTTCCATGCGTCATGTTCAACAGCGCGAAAACGCTTCGCGTTGCGACCGGCACGCCGGGATTGACCAGAAGGGCAACAAACGGCGGCAAGCTGAGCAAAGAGCCAAGCTCATCCCCCATGCCGCGCATCATCCGCGCGTGGCGGGCGAGACAAACGGGGACATCGGCGCCTGTCGCTTTTGCGGCCATAATGATCCGCGGGTCGTCGATCGCAAGGCCGTTCGCACGCGCGATGAGCCGCAGCGCCGCCGCCGCATCCGACGATCCGCCGCCAAGCCCGGCTGCGATGGGCAGCCGCTTGACGAGACGGAACGCGCCGAGCCTCGCGCCGGGAACGCGCTCGCGAAAGTGCCACGCCGCGCGCAGCACGAGATTATCTTCAACCTCTCCGCAGGCGGCAGCGCCTGGACCCTCGACGGAAAGAGCGAGCGGCTCGCCCGGTGCCAAGGCGACCGTGTCGCCCGCGCGGGAGAAAGCGACGAGACTCTCGAGCGTGTGCCACCCGTCGGCGCGCCGGCCGGTTATATGCAGGCTGAGATTGATTTTTGCTGGCGCGCGTTCGGTCAGAATTGGCGGCAAATTGGGCGTACCCGCAGGCGAAGAAGCCGCCTGGAGAAGGAGGAGCTTCGGATGTTAGCCAGAATGTACCACCGCGCGGGAGCATTTCCACAGCGGCGTGCGCCGCCGAACCGCGCTTAGACCATCAGCCGCCGTTCTTCTTTGCCTCGGCCTGCGCCGCGGCTGGCTTCGGCCCGTCATCGAGGCCGTGGTCGATCTTATAGAGAATTTTATCTTTATCCTCCGGCTCGGGGCCGAGGTCTCGCGCGTGATTCCATTGGAAATGCGCTTCGAGCTTGCGTCCGGCCCGCCAATAGGCATCGCCGAGGTGATCGTTGATCACGGGATCTGATGGTTTGAGGTCGATCGCGCGTTCGAGCTGCTTGACCGCTTCGTCGATGCGGCCAAGCTTGTAATTCGCCCAGCCGAGGCTATCGACGATGTACCCGTCCGTAGGCCGCAATTCAACCGCCCGCTGCAGCATGTTGAAGGCCTCGTCCAGGTTCATTCCCTGGTCGACCCAGCTATAGCCCAGATAGTTTAAGACCAAAGGCTGATCGGGATAGAGCGCCAGCGCCTGCATGAGGTCGGCCTGCGCTTGCGGCCATTTCTTCTCGCGCTCGTAGGAGATTCCGCGGAAGTAATATATCGGCCAGTCCGCCTTTTGCGGGCTCGTTGTTTTGGCCAAGATGCGGGAATATGTTTCGATTGCTTCGCCATATTGCTTGTGCGCGCGTTGCAGATTGCCGAGCGCCGAAAGCGCGTCTTCGTTGTCCGGGTTTTCGTCAACCAGCCGTTTGAGATATTTTGTGGCCTCGTCCGGCCGGCTCATGGATTCGAGGATTTGGCCGACTTGAATGTCTGCCGTTATGCGCAGAGGATCCGTGTTGGGCACCATTCCATAAACGTCGATCGCCTGCTCGTTTTGCTTGATGCGCTCATAAAGTTCGCCGAGGCTCAGGATTGCGAGGCTGTTTTGCGGCGTCAGATAGAGGGCAAGCCGCAGGTAGATCATGGCCGCAAGCTCGTCGCCTGGCTGGCCGCCGGCGGCGCCGAGGCCATAGAGCACCTCGGCCGCGCCTTCTTCCGCATTCTTGACCAACGGCTCAATTCGCTTCCCAGCTTTGATATCCGCGAGCATCGCCACGACAATGGGATGATCGGGGAGAACGAGATCGAGGGCATGATAGGCCCGGACTGCCTCGGCGCGATCGTTATGGCGGGCGGCGTATCGTGCGTAAGCGTCGACCAGGCGCAAAGTATTTTTGTCGCCGGCGTAGGCTGCCTTGAACCGTTTTGATGCTGTCAGAGTGTCATTGGCCGCGTCGGCGATCAGCGCGGCATGGTAGTTCCTGAACACCGCAAGGTTGTCGCCGTGGAGCCTGTCGACCAGGCTAAGCGCCCGGCGCGTATCGTGCGACCCGGCATAGGTCCAAGCGGTGAGAAGTGTGGAGGTGACGTCGTGCTGCTGGCCGCCGCCTGCGGCAGTAAATTGGGCGCGGGCGGCGGCAAACTGCTTTGACTTCATTGCCTTCACGCCCAAGACAAGGCGTGCAAGGCTATTTTTTGGGTCCTTCTGCAGCAACCGGTCCGCGAGCGAAAAGGCATCCTGCATGTTGCCGTTGGAGACCGCCGAGACGAAGGCGCGCTCAAGCAGATTCGGATTGCGGGGATCATGGCGCAACGCCTCGCGGAAAAACGTTGCCGCGGCCACGGTGTCATGTTCGACCACCGCGACGGAGGCGGCAAGGTAATTGCCGGCCGGGCTTTCCCCAACCTCGAACGGGGCGGCTATGGCGAGATTTTCTCTCACGCGCGAATACGCGCTCGGGACGGGCCAAACCAGCACCAGAAGAAGGCACGCGGCGAGCCCCCTCAAGCGGCGGTAGCAGCACGAGCGGCGTTCGTTCGCAACAGCGTCAAAAGCAATCGTCATCAGGCCATCTTTCCAGCAAAATTCGATCTTTGCGCCACCAACACCGCGGCGATTTAATATCGTCCGCCAAATGTGGCCTTTTTCCATCGCCAGGGTGATCCGAATAGCCTCGCGACAGGGTCGTCCGCCAATTGGCGAGATTCCCTTACCCTTCGGGAGGCGCCTGCACAAATGAACTTGCAACGCCCCCAGCACCTTGAGCGGCTTTAACTTTGCCCAGGCTTTAGCTTATAGAAAACATCATGCCCAATCACGTCCGTTTTTTCAAGTCGTCTCGCCCAACACGGCCGGACGTAATTGGCGCGAAAATGAGTCGCACCTCCGATTTCCGGCAGATAGGTGCCACCGCGCGTTACTTCGGCGGCGATTTGGGCCTCGCGCCAAGCATCCGGTTCGGTTATCCGCAGCGGATTTCCTCTGCAAGCAAACGAGAATTGGCAGGCGTTGAAATGCGGCGGTTCTGGTAGACGACGCTGCAGATCGTCGGCGGGTAAAGCCCGCTTGAGACGCGATTGAGCACGACTTGGGCGACGGCTGCCTGGCTCTCTTCCGATTGGCCCCGCGCTTCAAAGTAGGTGGCTTCGGCAAGGCAGCGGTTTTCGCCTGCCGCCACGTCCCAATCGCTCAGCACCGCATAGTATGGCCGTACCGCTTCGGAGCCAACGTCATGAGAAAAATAGCCGCGCGGGAAAAAATAGCCGCGCGGCACTACCACGGCCTCAATTGGCATCGTATCCGCTGCGTCTGGGGTTGACGAGCCAAGCCTGATCGCGCGCGGAGCACCGCTGGCGTCGCTTCCTTGCGCGAGCCGCTCGTTGAGCGCAGCTCGGCTCATTGTCTCGGGCGAACGCGGCTGCGCGGGCGAAACCTCTGTCCGGCTTTGCGCCCCGTCGATCTCCGGAAAATCCCGCGCGTTGCGCTTCATGTCGGCCCGCGGCTCGATTTCCT
>JBPYDY010000151.1:0-3120 GCA_051986155.1 Methylocella sp. | reverse complement strand
GGCTGCCGCGTCACAGTACCACGACTCTTGTCCCGATGTGGACCCGTTGATAGAGATCGATCACGTCGGCGTTCATCAACCTTATGCAGCCGGACGAGACGGCCTTGCCGATTGAGTCCGGCTCATTGGTGCCGTGGATGCGAAACAGCGTATCTTTTTTGCCTTGGAATAAATATAGGGCGCGGGCCCCGAGCGGGTTATCGAGCCCGCCGTCCATTTCCTCCGGCAGGTCGGGACGGCGCTTCAGCATATCCTTCGGCGGTATCCAGCGAGGCCATTCGGATTTACGCCCAACTTGGGCAGTGCCCTTCCAAGTGAAGCCCTCGCGCCCAACGCCGATGCCATAACGGATGGCGGTCCCTCCGGGCTGCACGAGATAAAGATTACGCTCGTTGGTGTTGATGACAATCGTACCGGCCGGCTCGCCTGTCGGATTTGGCACAACGGCGCCGGTCCGCTGGTTGAAATTGACCCCCACTTCAAGGTCGCCGCCGCCGTAAGACGAGCCGTGCCCCGATGGCCCGTATCCGTCAGGCGCTCCATATGCATAGGGCCGCCTGTCATAGGGGCGCGGTACAGCCGGAGGAGCCACGGGGTCGTAATAGGATTGGGGATAAAAAGGATAGGCGGGATAGGCAGGATAGGAGGGATAGCCAGGGTAGCCGTTCGGCGGATAGGCCGGATAGGCTTCATAGCCCCAATAATTGCGCCACTGCGCGCATGCTGGCGGGGAATCATAGAACAGCACGGTCAAAATAAGAGACGCCGCGCCAATGAAGGTTAAACTCAATTTACGCATGCGGAGGCCCGGGATTCGCTGTCATCCTATCGAATGACGCATGCTTTCCTCAATAAATCGCAAACCGGCGCTGTGCAATTCAACGCAACACGCCGCCTAAAATTTCTAAGCGAAAAAAAGACCGGTTTGGCAAGCGGCCAAACCGGTCCTGCAGCAACCCAGATCGGCGGCAGCGGTTAGAGCACCACGACCGGCGTGCCGACCTTGACCCTTGAATAGAGGTCGATGACATCCTCATTGAGGAGACGGATGCAGCCAGACGAAACCGCACGGCCAATTGTATTGGGTTCATTGGTGCCGTGAATGCGAACCATCATGTCACCATGACCGTTATAGAGATAGAGCGCACGGGCGCCGAGCGGATTGGCAAGCCCGCCTTCCATAATGGGCGGCAGCTCCGGGCGGCGCAAACGCATTGCCGGAGGCGGCGTCCAAGCGGGCCATTCGGCGCGCCGGCCAATATGCGCCTTTCCGGACCACGCAAAGCCCTCGCGCCCGACACCCGCGCTGTAGCGCATTGCCTTGCCGCCTTGCATGGACAGATAGAGATAGCAGTTCTTGGTGTCGATCGTTATCGTGCCAACACGCGCGCCGGTTGGATCATCAACGACTGCGCGCGTAGACCTAACGTCGCGCAGAAAATCCGTTGGCAAGCTGGCTTGCTGAATATTGCGGTTGGCAAAATTCAGCGAAGAGCTGCGGTCAAACGCTTGGGCGCCGGAGACGGTCAGTGCGGCGAGCCCAGTGAGAGTGCTAAGAGCGAATATACGAATTGGCGAAAAGTTGCGCATTAATCGGCATCCCATTTCGAAGGCGTGGTGACATTAGCCGTAGTCCTAACGCAGAGACTCGGCTGTGCGTTCCCTCACCTTCGCGGGCAGCAGCAAATTTTTTTGCGGCCGATTCAAAACAATTGAGCAAATCCCTTCGGGCTTGCGGTTTAGTCGCGTGGCCAAGAATAATCGTCGGCTCGCCCCGGCTTTGGCGCAAGCGGCTTGCCCTGCTCCAAGGTTTGCTCGATGACCGCCTGAGCCTCGTTGCTTTTTGTCCTGGCCTGCGTCATCCGGGTGGCAAGCTCCCCGCCCGGGGAAAGCGCGGGGCTGGTCAGGGACTGAATGGGGCCGGCCACCGGTTTTGGTTTTGGCACCTCCTCCCCCGCGGCTGGTCCCGGCGCGTTTACCACCTCCGGCGGTGCCTCGGGCCCCGGTTCGCCTTTCGGCTGGACCTCGTCGAAGTGGCGGCGGATCGCCGGCTCCACAAAATGGGCAAGCTTGCGCGCCCCGGCCTTGGTAAAATGAACCCCGTCGGCGCTGCGCAGCCTTACAGTCTGGCCGTTAATGTCGGGTCCAACAGGAGTGTATTGTCCGGTTTCATTGGCGAAATCTTCCCAAATGTCGAGGTAGGTCCCACCCGCTTTTTCGGCATAGGTGCGATAAAGTTCGTTGAACGCCATCGCATCGGCAGAGAGCCCTTCGCTCTTCATGATCGGAAGGCCAACCCACAGCAGCGGGATCTTCTTGTCGCGAAACAGCGCTGCGAGCGCTTCGATTCGCTGCGCATATGCCGTTTTCCATTCGGGCGTCCGCGGCTCATAGGTGCCATTCGCATCGCGCAAGGCCTGCCGGTCGTTACTGCCGATCAGCATGACCGCGAAATCGACTCTTTCGCCGCTAGCAAGGAGCTCCCCTGCCGCCTTCGTCCAGTCATAGAAATCGTCCCTAACGAGACCCGAGTCTTCCTTTGCCTTGCTAAGGATTGCGATCTCGGGATGGTCCTCGAACGCCTCAACCAATCCCTGCGCCAGCATCCGGGCGAGGCTGTCGCCGAGAACGGCGACAAAATAAGTAGGCGCGACAGCGGGCTTTGGCCGTGCCTTCGCGGTATGACTTGGCTTTGACCTTGCCTGTCGAGGCTCGGGCCGCGCTCGGTGCATTTCCGGCCGTGGCGTAGCGACTCGACCCGGTGGCCGTTGCGGCTGGAACAATTGTTCGATCCAGCCAAATGGGTTGAACTGCGCCTGGGCTGGCCCCGCGCCTGCGACAGCAAGCAACCCAATCACCACACCAAGGACGGCGATAGCGAGCTTCCGCGGAACCATTGCTGCAACGTCCTGGCTTTGAAGCGAAAATCACGCGCCAGGAAGGCACTCTAATACGGTTCGTGCCCGGGTGCACCAAGTGATTCATGGCTGCGCTAACGCTTGTCCACAGGGGCCGGCAGCGGGCGAAATCCCTAGGCGCGAATCCGTCGGCCTGCTAATGGTTGCGGCTACGGTAAACCTATGGAAATGCCGCGATGGCCCGGCCGGTCCTTGATGCAAC
>JBPYDY010000150.1:0-11737 GCA_051986155.1 Methylocella sp. | reverse complement strand
ACGGACGAGGCCGGAATCCAGTTCCGGGTCTTGAACCGCAGTAAAGGCCCTGCTGTCCGCGGGCCGCGCGCGCAGGCGGACCGCAAGCTCTACCGCAATGCGATGCAGGCGGCGATTCGGTCGGTCGCAAATCTGGCCGTCATCGAAGCCGAAGCCGCCGATATTGTTATCAACGAGGGCTGCGTCACGGGCCTCGAAACCGCCGCGGGCAAAAAAATCCGCTGCGGCGCCCTCGTGCTCACGACGGGCACGTTTTTGCGCGGCGTCATCCATATCGGCGCCAAGAACTTTCCCGCCGGGCGGATGGGGGAAAACCCCGCCATCCGCCTCGCCGAAAGGCTCCACGGGCTGCGCCTCGGATTAGCCCGCCTCAAGACTGGCACCCCGCCGCGCCTCGACGGCGCCACGATCGATTGGGATCCACTTCAACGTCAGAAGGGCGACCTAAGCCCCGAGCCCTTCTCCTTCCTGACAGAGGCGATCCTATACCCTCAGGTCGACTGCTTTGTGACCCAAACCACCCCGGAGGGCCACAGGATCATCGAGGGAAACCTCGCCGCGTCCCCCGTCTATTCCGGCGCAATTTCCGGGAGAGGCCCGCGCTACTGCCCTTCGATCGAAGATAAGATCGTAAAATTCAAAGAGCGCCAGTCGCATCAGATTTTTTTGGAGCCCGAGGGGCTCGGCGACACGACCGTTTATCCGAACGGCATTTCGACCTCTCTGCCGGAAGAGATACAGGAGCGATTTCTGCACACCATTCCGGGCCTCTCGAAGGTCAAAATGCTGCGGCCAGGCTACGCGATCGAGTATGATTTTATCGACCCCCGCGGCCTTGATCCAACCCTCGAGAGCAAAGCAATCCGCGGGCTTTTTCTCGCCGGCCAAATCAATGGCACTACCGGCTATGAGGAGGCAGGTGCCCAGGGTCTCGTCGCCGGGCTCAACGCGGCGAGGTGCGCGAGTGGCGAGCCCGGGGTCATCCTGAGCCGCACCGAAAGCTATACCGGGGTGATGATCGACGATCTCGTCATGAAAGGGGTAAGCGAGCCCTACCGGATGTTTACTTCGCGGGCCGAATACCGCCTGTCGCTGCGCGCCGACAATGCCGACCAGAGGCTGACCCCGCTCGGCCTCACGCTTGGCTGTGTCGGGGGGAACCGCCAAGCGAGCTTTGAATCGAAAGTGGCAGAACTTTGCCGGGCCCGGGAGCTGCTCCAAAGCCTTTGTCTTACCCCGAACGAAGCGGCTTACCACGGACTTAAGCTCAATATGGACGGAGTCCGCCGGACCGCCTTCGATCTCCTTGCTTTGCCGGGCGTTTCGCTTGAGACGCTGCAGCGGGTCTGGCCGGAACTTTGCGGAATCGCCCCCAAAATCGCCGCGCAAATCGAAATCAACGCCAAATATGCGGTCTATCTCGACCGCCAGGCCCGCGACATCGAGGTTTTGCGGCGCGACGAGGCACTGGTCATCCCGGAAGACATCGACTACGGGGTCTTGCCGGGACTCTCGAACGAAATCCGCGCGAGGCTCACGGCGGTCCGGCCGCGCACCATGGGGCAGGCGGCGCGGATTGAAGGGATGACGCCATCCGCCATGACGCTTTTGGCTGCAAAACTGCGCCGTGCCGGAACTTGAGCGTATTCGGGCAGCGCACCCTCTCTTGAGCGCGCTGCCGGAAGCGACGCTGCGGCGGCTCGAAATCTACGCATACCTTCTGCAAAAATGGCAGCGGGCCGTCAATCTCGTCGGCAATTCGACCCTTGACGATCTTTGGGTCCGGCATATTGCCGATTCGCTCCAAGTTGCCGAGGCCGTGCCCGAGGCACGAAAATGGCTGGACCTTGGCTCGGGCGCGGGCATTCCGGGCCTCGTGATTGCGATCAAGCTGGCCGATGAGCTTGGCGCGCTTGTGCATCTCATCGAATCCGGTCGGCGGAAGTGCGCGTTTCTGCGTGAGGCCGCGCGGGCGACAGATGCGCCGGCGATTGTGCATTGCGGGAGGATCGAAGAGATTCTGCCCGGATTTAGCGAGAAGATTGAGGCCGTGAGCGCCCGCGCGCTGGCACCGCTCCAAAAACTCCTCGCCTATGCGGAAAAATTCCTCGACCTTGGCGCGATTGGAGTCTTTCCCAAGGGAAAAAATTTCGAGGCCGCAGGGGTGCCATCCTTTGCGGGCGGTAGATGCTTGATCTCGACAATTGCGAGCAAGACCGATCCCGCGGCGCGGCTGGTGCTCGTCCAGCGATGTGCGTGATATATACATTATATATCACGGCATTCTGCCGGTCCTTGCCGTCCTGAAGCGGTTCATGATTCCATTTTCCAAATGATTGGGAGGGCAGAGTCCAACGTTGATCTCGACGGTCGCCTAGGATTATGAGACGCTGCCTTATGGCGGAACTCAAGCTCAAGCCGATAAACAGCGACTGCGCCAGCCCGCGCCTCAACGTCATATTTGTGCACGGCCTCGGCGGCGATCCCGTCGGCACTTGGTGTTGCAAGGGTGGCGAAGATGACGGCTTTTTCTGGCCGCGTTGGCTGGCTGAGGACATGAAAGGCCTCGCCGTCTATTCGCTGGGGTATCCCGCCGACAAGGCGAGCTGGAGCTCCGGCTGGCCGATCGCCGAGGCGGCGGTTGCGGCGCTCGAAAGGCTGCTGTCCAACCGCGCATTGCGGGCGTCTGGTGATACACCAATCGTTTTCGTATGCCACAGCCTGGGCGGGCTCATCGTCAAGAAGCTCGTCCTCACAGCTGATCGTGATCGTGGACAACATTCGCCCAAAGGCAAACTTCTCGATCGCATCCGTGGCGTCGTGTTTCTAGCAACGCCGCATAGCGGCTCGATCATGGCAACCATTCCCGCCCAACTGCAATGGTTCGTGTCGGATTCGATGCGCGACTTGAAAGCGAACGACGCCGCTTTGCTGGACCTCTCAAATTCCTATCGCAATTGTGTTGCTGACAATGACGCTCGAATTCGCCATCGCGTTTTCTATGAGAAGTGTGGCATGTACGGGATAGCGAAAGCGGTCGCTCCGATAAGCGCCGATCCCGGCATAGCCGGGGTGAGACCGGTCCCCATCGATAGGGATCATGCGACGATCTGCAAGCCGTTAGAACGCGGCGACCCAGTGTATGAAGGAACATTTGCGTTTTTGGACGAGGCGCTTGGGCCCCCTCCTCCAACGCGGGACGAGAAGCTCGACGAAGTTCTCCGAATCATCTCGCAAAAGGAAAGCGTGCCTCTCGAAACCTTACGGGCCATTCTCGCCTCAATGGGGGAAGCAGCCGACTCTAACGCGGCTGAAATGGCGCAAAAGCTCACGGCCAAGGCATCCGAATTCCGCGAATTGACTGACAGGCTCAATCGCCTTTCCAACATTGATCCGGAGGTGGCACGGCTGCGCAAGGAGGCAGCGGCGGCATTGGCAGAAGGCTTGTTCGCGAAGGCAGATCAGCTCCTCGCAGAGGCCGAGGCCCGCGATCTGTCTGGCCTTGAAGATATCGAGCCGCTCGCGCGGCAGAAGCGGCTTTCGGCGGCTGAAAGCCGGGCCGAGCGGGCCGTTGCCGCAATGCTGCAGTTCAATCCGGGCGCCTATCGTCAAGCCGCTGCGGATTATGCCGAGGCCGCTCGCATAGCGGCCCCGGCTGATGCTTTAGAGGGTCGTGAGTATCTCCGTTCGCAAGCCAGCAGTCTTGCTACGCTTGGTGAAGAATTTGGCGACAACCCAGCATTGCAGGAAGCGATTCTACTCCTCGAGTCCGTCTTAGCTGCAACTGACCAAGCCGGTGATCCGCTCGATTGGGCGACGACGCAGATGAATCTCGGCACTGCGCTTATGAGGCTTGGGGAGCGGGAGAGCGGGACGCAGCGTCTTGAGGAGGCGGCTATCGCGCGGCGCTGGAGGAATATACGCGCGAGCGGGTTCCGCTCGATTGGGCGACGACGCAGATGAATCTCGGGGCTGCGCTTTCGACACTTGGGGTGCGGGAATGGGGCACGCAGCGTCTCGAGGAGGCGGTTGCGGCCTATCGCGCGGCGCTGGAGGACGCGCCTTGTTCGACAAAGACCACCAGCGCCGTCATCTCGATGATGCGCTCGAAGCGGCTGATGGAGCGCTCGAAGAATTTCGCAAGGCGAACGCGACTTATTACATCGACCAAGCCGGGCCAGCGCGCAGAAATCCTGGCGCTAAAGGGCAAGCCGTGACTGCGACGGCCGCAACGCATTTCCTGGATCGCTTTGGCGCTACCTCTCGCCTTCGCGGCTAATAGCGCGACTTGGTATCAGCAGGACAATATCGAGTCGCATCATCCTGGCGGCAAGGCCTGCGGGCGCACCTTTCGGATGCGCCCGCAGAGGAAAATCGTTAGGTGCTAAAGACGTCCCCTTATAGGCGGCGAAATGATTTGATGCTGTGCCAAAATGCACATTTTGCACCAAGAAAGCCCTTTTGGATTAAGTCTATTCCAGCGCTTCGCGAATAAAGCGGGTGTAGGGAATGCCGCGTGCCGAGGCGCGGACCTTCACGGTATTCAAGCAGCAGGGCGGGAAGCCGTATGTTAAGCCGATTGCGACGGGGTAAAGCGCATCATCCTGGCGGCAAGGCCTGCGGGCGCACCTTTCGTATGCGCCCGCAGAGGAAAATGTTTCGGTGCTAAAGACATCCCCTTTTAGGCGGCGAAATTATTTGCCGCTGTGCCAAAACGCACGTCTCCGCCGTGGTAGAGGCCAGACTTGAACGCGCCACGGCAATGTCATCGGGCACGGGCCGTCTTCGGCGGCATTTCCCGGCAAATCGCGAGAACGCGCGTTTATTCGGCTGGCGTGCGGGCGGCCTCGACGGGAGCGAAGATTCCCGCTCTACAAGGCTGCATTTTGAGATGGCGCTTGTGGAAGGCGGCAAGATTTGAGCGATGGCCGATCGACACGATGGTTGTGCGCGGAAGTTTTGCCGCGAGCATGTTGTAAATTCTCGATTCCATTTCTTCGTCCATCGCCGAGGTCGCTTCGTCAAGAAAGAGCCAATCGGGCTTGGCCAAGATTGCCCGGGCAATGGAAAGCCGCTGCTGCTCGCCTCCCGATAGCCGCTGCTGCCAATAATCCTCGCAATCGAGCTCGGCGAGAAAACTCTCGAGTTGCGCGTCGCGTAGCGCGCCTTGAATTTCGCCATCCTCGTAGCTATCGGGCTTGCTGGGATAGCTGATGGCCGCACGTAGCGTTCCGATCGGGATATACGGCCGTTGCGGCAGGAGTAGAATTTTGGCGTCCCTCGGAAGCGTAATCATCCCCTCGCCATAAGGCCAGATGCCGGAGATGGCCCGAAAAAGCGTCGACTTACCGGATCCCGATCGGCCGGTCAGGACCACCGGCTCATTGGCGTTAAGGCGCAGATTCGCGCCTTCGATGATCTCGTGGCCGTCGGGCAGCCGCACGTCGAGCGCCTCGATATCAAGATGTTTGCGCGCCGCTTGCGTATCCGTGCTTACCTTAGGTGCCAAGCCTGGTAATTGTGCCTCCGCGATTGCCCGCTCGAACGAGGTCAAGCGGTCGAGAACGGCCTTGAATCCCGCAAGGGCAACGTAATTGTCGACAAAGAAATTGAGGGCGCCTTGCACCTGCAGAAAGGCTCGTGCCGTCTGCATCATGATGCCGAGCTCAACCTTGCCCAAGAAATAGAAAGGCGCCACGATGAGATAAGGTATGATCTCGCTAAGCTGCGTGTAGACCGAGGTTGCGGCAACCAGATTTTTGCGGCAAGCGATGATCCGGAAATAGTTGATCACGATCCGGCCAAAGAGGGTCCTGAGGCTGGCCTTCTCGGTTTGCTCGCCGGAAAGCAAGGCGACCTGCTGGGCATATTCCCGCAGCCGCGCGAGTGAAAAACGGAAATCGGCTTCGTAGCGCTGCTGCTGGAAATTGAGGCCGATCAGCGGGTAGCCGATCACCCCGGTCATCACCGACCCGATTACCGCATAAGCAAGCGCTAGCCAAAAGAGAAAGCCGGGGAAGGTGATATTTGTAAATGGCAAGGTGAAGTTCGCCGATAGTCCCCAAAGCACGATGGAAAAGGAGACGAGTGAGCTCAGAGTCGAGATTAAGTCGATTGTAAATGTGTAAATGCCAGAGCCGACTCCGCCGCCATTGATAAACCGGTCGATGTCCTCCTGAATCCGCTGGTCGGGGTTGTCGGCAGCACCGCCTGCGAGCGACATACGATAATGGGTATGAGCGTCGAGCCAGCGGCCCAGATAGTTATTGGTGAGCCAGAGCCGCCAGCGAATGATTAGAGTCGACTGCACGATATATTCGATGACATGTGCGCCAACCCAGAAAAAAGCCCATGGCGTGAAGACGAACAGCATCTGGGTCCAAAAGGCGGCGGCGTTTTTGTCTTGTAGAGCGTTGTACATGTCGCGTGAGAAAAACGACAGGCGAACAGTGATGCCGACTTCCACTTGGTTGATCAGGACAAGAAAGATCACCATGCCGATGGCGACGCGCCGCTCGCGTGCGCCAAAAGCTGGAAACGGCCAGATGCGGGCGCGGGTGTTGTCGCTCGTATCAAAATAGCGGTCGGCGATGTCTGTCATCGATCGCATGACGGGGATGAAAGAGATCGCATAGACTCCGATGGCGAAGAAAGCCATGGTGAGCGGCACGCTTTCGGGCAATGCGTAATCTTCAAACGATCGAGGCCATAAGCCAACCTGAGCGGCAAGATAAATGGTACCAAAGATCACGGTCTCGGCAGCGAAGAACGCTGCAAAAATGCGCAAGAAGGTCGAAATCTCCCGCGACCGGTATGTTGTGTAGGCGCAGAGCAATCCGGCCCCGGCCAGGAGCAACAAGATGGCGTCCCCGCTTTTTAGACCGGTTGCGGCGGCAGCGGCCGAAAACACGCCTACGGCTACGGCAAGAATGAACATCGAATACCCTGATCTTAGGTTTTCCGGCACGAATGCCGAAGCGGTTGGGAGAAAGCGATGAGGACGCCGTGCCGCGGCGCAATCGCCGGGCCATCGAAAGAAGCTCCGGTTGCCGGACGCCAGGACGCCTTAGCTACGCGCTTTTATCCGAAAGGATGCCGCTTAACCAAGCGTTAGCTTGACTAATCATCGTCCGGCTCTTCCTTGGCTGTCACGCCATTGACCGCGGCGGCAAGAACGGGCGACGGCTTAAAGGTCAGCACACGGCGCGGCGTGATCGGCACTTCGACACCGGTTCGCGGATTGCGGCCGATGCGCTCGCGCTTGGCGCGCACGGTAAAGAGACCGAACGACCGCAGCTTGACAGGCTCTCCAAGGGCCAGCGTGTTGGCGATCTCTTCAATTGCCATCTCGAAGATTTGCTTGGCTTGCGCGCGCGATAGACCTGGGCAGGATGCGTAGACGGCGTTCAGGAGATCCGCCCGGGTTGCGGTCTTCCGGTTATCGGCCCGTTCGGGCCGGGGCTCGGACCCTCCGCGCACCTTGCTGACTCTCCCCGTTTCGTTCCTCTATTTTAAGGCCGGATATTAGTGCATTTTGCCGTGGAGGGGAAATTAGCGCGCCACAGCCTCAGCAAAATATTTTGCCGAGGAATATCAAGGCAATGGCGTTCGCCGGCATAAAAAGGCCCCGGATCCCGGGGCCTTGTCGCAACAGTCGGCACGCAGTGAGGCGGATTTAAAAGTCCATTCCGCCCATTCCGCCCATTCCGCCGCCACCGGGCATGGCGGGCGTCTCTTTTTTGGGCGCTTCGACCACCGTCGCCTCGGTCGTGACGACAAGACCGGCGACTGAGGCCGCATCTTGCAAAGCAGTGCGCACCACCTTGGTCGGGTCGATAATGCCAAGCTTGATCAAATCGCCATATTCGCCGGTTTGCGCATCGTAACCATAGGCGTAAGAGGAATTTTCGATGAGCTTGCCCACGACGACCGCGCCGTCGGCTCCGGAATTGTCGATGATCTGCTTGGCCGGCGACTGGATCGCCTTGCGCACAATCTCGACTCCTGTCCGCTGATCGGAATTTTCAACCTTTATGCCGTCCAACGCCTTTATGGCGCGAAGCAGGGGGATGCTCCCGCCCGGCAGCACGCCTTCCTCGACGGCCGCACGGGTGGCGTTGAGAGCGTCTTCGACAAGGTCCTTCTTTTCCTTCACCTCGACCTCGGTCGCACCGCCGACTCGGATCACCGCGACGCCGCCGGCGAGCTTAGCGAGACGCTCTTGGAGCTTTTCGCGATCATAGTCCGAGGTGGTATCGGCAATCTGCGATTTGATTTGGCCGATCCGCGCCTCGATGTCTTTCTTTTCGCCCGCGCCGTCGATGATCGTGGTTGCTTCCTTTTCGATGCGAACGCGCTTGGCGCGGCCGAGCATCTGCAAACTCACGTTTTCGAGCTTAATGCCGAGCTCTTCCGAGATCATCTGCCCCGCGGTCAGGACTGAGATGTCCTCGAGCATGGCCTTGCGCCGGTCGCCAAAGCCCGGGGCTTTCACGGCGGCAACTTTCAATCCGCCACGCAGCTTGTTGACCACGAGCGTGGCGAGTGCCTCGCCCTCAACATCCTCGGCCACGATGAGAAGCGGCTTGCCGGTTTGTACCACCGCCTCGAGCACTGGGAGGAGAGCCTGCAGCGATGACAGCTTCTTCTCATGCACGAGAATGTACGGATCCTCGAGCTCGGCGGTCATCTTCTCGGCATTGGTGATGAAATAAGGCGAGAGATAGCCACGGTCGAATTGCATGCCTTCGACGACATCGAGCTCGGTTTCCAGGCTCTTGGCCTCCTCGACGGTGATGACGCCCTCATTGCCGACCTTTTGCATCGCATTCGCGATCATTTGGCCGATTGATTTCTCGCCATTGGCGGAAATTGTGCCCACTTGGGCGATCTCGTCGTTTGAGGTGACCTTCTTCGAGTTCTTCTTAAGATCTTCGACGACGGCATTGACAGCAAGATCGATTCCGCGCTTCAGATCCATCGGGTTGAGGCCCGCGGCAACGGCCTTGATGCCTTCCTTGGCGATTGCTGCGGCAAGAACGGTTGCGGTTGTGGTGCCATCACCTGCCAAGTCGTTTGTCTTGGAGGCAACTTCGCGCACGAGCTGGGCGCCAAGATTCTCAAATTTATCGGCGAGCTCGATCTCTTTGGCGACGGTTACGCCGTCCTTGGTGATCCGCGGCGCGCCGAAGGATTTCTCCAAGACGACGTTACGGCCCTTGGGGCCCAGGGTGATTTTTACGGCGTTGTTGAGAATTTCGACGCCGCGCAATATGCGGTCGCGGGCATCGGATGAAAAGCGAACATCTTTGGCTGCCATTGTGAAACTCCTGATCCCAATCTGATGTGTTAAGGGTGGGCCTTTGCCTGGCTCAGGCAACCACGCCCAAAATGTCGCTCTCCTTCATGATGAGGAGATCCTGCCCATCGATCTTGACCTCGGTGCCCGACCATTTGCCGAAGAGCACCTTGTCGCCGGCCTTGACATCGAGCGGCGTCAGCTTGCCGGTTTCATCCCGCCCGCCAGGGCCAACGGCGATGATCTCGCCTTCCTGCGGCTTCTCCTTGGCGGTATCCGGGATGATGATCCCGCCCTTGGTTTTTTCCTCACTTTCGAGACGTCGGACCACAACGCGGTCGTGCAAAGGACGAAAGCTCATGTCTGTTTGGCTCCCTCATGTGCCGCTGGCGCGCGCCGGTTCCCGCCCGGGCCGCCTTGCCAAGCTCGCGGCTAAATTGAAAACGACATCCGCTAGCACTCGCGACAGAAGAGTGCTAACAGCCGCCCGCTAAGTAGAGATTGCCCCACAGCAAGTCAAGCACTCAATTCTGACCGAGGCGCTGTTTCTGCTTGCCGGCGCCGGCTTACTCGCAGGCGAGAATTCCTCGCACGTTCCGCGCGCCTAGCCGCAATCCGCACGCTGATTTCTACGGCAGGCCCAGCGCGACAAATCGGACCTCCCCTTGGCCATTGGCGACGAGCAGCAAAGCCGACTTCTTGCCGCTGCTCTTCAACGCGTCGAGTTTCTTGCCGATATCGGCGGGCTCCTTGATGGGCTCCTGATTAATTTCCAACAGTACTTCACCTGGCTGGACGTGCTTTTCGGCGGCACTCGAATCGGGATCGACATTGGTTATGACGACTCCCGAGGCGACTGTGCTCCGGATGGCGTATCTTCGCCTTAGTTCCTCGCTGAGGCTTGAAAATTCCATGCCGAGTGCCTTTTCGACAGGGCCCGGAGGCGGCTTCGTCCCAGAGTCGCCATGTTTACCGCCGAGGGCAGCCTGCCTTTCGTTCTCTTCCAGACGGCCGAGCTTAATCGTTTTGGTAACCGGCTTGCCGGCCCGCATGACAACGATTTCGACTTCTTTGCCGACCGGTGCTGCCGCGACAATCTTGGGCAGATCACGCGATTCCTTGATTTCGGTTCCATCGAATTTGATGATGACGTCCCCGGCTTTGATGCCTGCCGCCTTGGCCGGGCCTTTGTCGTCGGTTCCGGCAACGAGCGCGCCCCGCAGCTTGCCGAGATTGAGGCTTTCTGCGATCGTGTCGTCGATGTTCTGAATGCGCACGCCGAGCCAGCCGCGCCGTGTCTCGCCATATTTTTCCAGTTGCTCGATCACGGGGACGATCGTCGCAGCAGGCGTCGCGAAACCGATTCCGATCGATCCGCCGCTCGGCGATAGGATCGCAGTGTTCACGCCGATGACCTCACCTGCCATGTTGAACAATGGCCCGCCCGAATTGCCTTTGTTGATGGCGGCGTCGGTCTGAAAATAATTATCGTAGGGTCCAGAATCGATGTTGCGGTGGCGGGCCGAGATGATGCCGGCGGTCACCGTGCCGCCAAGCCCAAACGGGTTGCCGACTGCAACGACCCAGTCACCCACCCGCATCTTGTCGCTGTCGCCAAACTTCGCCGCCTTGAGCGGCTTTTCCGGCTTGACCCGCAGCACCGCGACGTCAACTTTCTCATCCTTGCCAACGATTTCGGCTTTCAGCTTCTGGCCGTCGTTTAAGATCACCGTCACGTCATTGGCGTCGGCAATGACGTGATTATTGGTGATGACGATGCCTGATGGATCGATGACAAAGCCGGAGCCGAGCGAGTTCGATTTGCGCTCGTGCCGCCTTTGATCTTGCCGCTCGCCGCCGCCCTGCTGGTGCCGGCGGAAAAATTCTTCGAAGAGATCGTCAAATGGCGTCCCCGGCCCGAGTTCCGGGTCGTTGCTTGCGCGCCTTTCGTCGATCATTTGCGTTGCCGAGATATTCACGACGGAATCGCTTACCGCATCGGCTAGGTCGGCGAGCGACTCTGGTCCCCGCGCAAAGGCCGTGGAGGAAAGCGGAAAAACGCTTCCGGCAAGGCTCAAAGCGAGCGCGCAGGCGAGCGGTAATGCAGCGCTACTCCCGCTTCGCCGAGCCGCATAACCCGCAGCGTATTTGCTGCCGCGACATTCCGGAAGTCCACTCATGCAAACAATCTCCTTCGAGAGACGGCCAATCGTGCTCGCGGCAACGGCAGCCGTAATTGCCACAAACCTACAGCTTCTGCTCGCCTTCTACACGATTTTACCCAAACTCATTCGACTTTTTCGCCAGCGCCCTAATCGCTTCGTCCACGCTGTGGTACAAATGTGTTCGCGGCAACGCCTCGGCGATCCCGAAGCGCTCGAAGCTGTCTTGGGCGCGCAGAGATTCGAGCCGGGCGACCGCCACGGTAATTTTCTGCTG
>JBPYDY010000149.1:0-3369 GCA_051986155.1 Methylocella sp. | reverse complement strand
TCGATTTTAGGATTGCGCGGATCGCCATATTGCTCGATCCATTCTTGCGCCCGCCGCGGACCGGCATTGTAGGCGACGAAAGCGAGAATGTAGGAGCCGCGCCACGTCGCGATATCGTTACCAAGCTCAGCGGTGCCGAGCTGGGCGTTATAAGCGACGTCTTGGCTGAGCCGGCGCTGATCGAAAGTCACATTAAATCGCTTCGCGGTATCGCGGCCCGCGGCCGGCGTGACTTGCATCAGGCCGATCGCATTGGCGCTGGAAACCACCCGCGGATTGAACGCGCTCTCCTGGCGAACGATGGCATAAACCACGCACGCCTCGACCTCGGGCCCGATCTGCTGATATTCGGGCACGCCGAAATCCGGAAATGCGTAGCGCTCGAACGGCAGGCCGCGACGGAGCGCCGCCTTGCCGATGAGAAGGGTTGCCCGGGCGTCGTGGTGGCGCGCGGCAATACCGGCTAGACCTACGAGTGCGGCAGTGTCGTTGGCATTCTCGCCGAGATCAGCGGCCATGGCGGCGACCAGATCACGCTCGTCGATGGCATAGAGGATCTCGAAGACGCGCGCTATTTCGAGTGTGCGATGCTCGGGCGCCGGCTCGGGCGGCGTTCGCAGCGTGACTTCGTTGAGGCCGAGCTTCGCGCGGGCAAGCTGCCCGTAATAGGCAGTGGGGTAGTACGCCGCCTGGCGGTAGAACGATCGCGCATCTTGTTCACGCCCCAAGGCTTCCGCCGCCCGGCCCTGCCAGTAATAGGCGCGCGCTAAAGTAATCGGATTGGTCACGCCCTCGGCGATCCGGGCAAAATGTGAGACCGCGGCGCCCGGCTCATGAAGAAATCGCAGCGCGATCCATCCAGCCGTGAAATGCCGCTCGGCCCGGTAATTCTCATCTTTCGGCAAAGCTGCCGCATTCACAACGTCATAGGCGAGCCGGGCGTTGCCAAGGTCGAGCAGTTTGCGGGCGACCAGGCGGCGCTCTATCCACCACTGATCCACGTCGCCTAGTCTCGCCGGATCACGTGGCGCCGCCAGCAGCCATTGCGCGGCCTCGACGATTTTGTCGGAGCGCCGCAACCACTGGATCCGGCTGAACTGGTAGCCAGGTTCGTGCCGCGCATTTTCCGGTACCGCCTCAAGCAAGGTCTTGGCATTACCGGCTTGATCGATCACCGCAATGCGCGCTTTTGCGACGGCCATTGCCGTGGCATCGAGATGGCGCGCGGCGCGCAAAGCCGCATCCTCGTCCTCGGCATAAAGGCGAGCATCCATGCGTGCCGCATCATCGGCCGGCGTGATTAACCCGCCAAACGTGTCGCGCGCCTGCTCCTCGAGGTCGGACGAGAACGCATCGGTCCCCCAGGCCTCGTGCAAAATCGCTGCAACGCGCGGGACATCGCCCTGTGTTAAGAGCGCGCGGGCCAAGGCGAACTGTCCTTTGGCGGAGCGCGACAGATCATTGGTAAAGAAGGCGATCACCGCTTGTGGGTCGGTCCGCTCCTGCCAGAGCGCCGCCTCGGCGCGACGGCGCAGGAGCGGGATGCTCGGCCAGCTCGGATTGGCGTTGATAAAGGCGCTGTAGCGCGAAAAGTCGTCCGATCCATCTTTGCTGCGCAAGATCACCCATTCAACGAGCTTGCGTGCCAGAGGATCGGTAATGGAATTTGCGGCGGTCGTGGCTTCGTCCTGGCGATTCTTGCGCACCAAGTCGAGCGCCTGTTTCACGGCCGACAGATCGAGCGGCGATGTTGCCGTGGTCGCGGCCGCAGCGAACGGTGCCATAATTCGCGGCGGCACCAGAGATTTTACCGAGGAGGGTGGTGCAACGCCGGGCAAAGCGGCATTCGCCGCAGTCGCCGATTGCGCATCTGGCGCAAGCGACAGCGGTCGCGCAGCTTGTTCCGGCTTGGCGGCCTTGCTCGTCGGACGTACTCGCGGCAGCGGGGTGGGCTCTGATGCCCGCGCGGCTTCGATGCCTGCTATCGCGACGCTCAAGCCGAGAGTGGCAATCGCAATCGGCCGAAAAGTCTTCACAATCCCTCCCGAAGCCTCCCGTCGTCCCTGCCGATCTATTGGCTTGGCGAGTTGAACAAATCCTGATCCGCGGAAGTTAGCGACAAGTTACAGCTTTACGGCAAAACCAGGGCTAAATGTGAGGGCCTGCACGAATGGCTTTGCGAAAAGTCACTTTTCAAAGGCTGCCGAACGGGTATTTCTGTAGCCCGCGTCCCAAGGGGTGGTGAGATAGCAGCCGTGGCTTTTATTGACGAAGATTTTCGGCGCGGCGTGACAGCGCTGCAGGCGGGCAATCTGAAACAAGCCGAGCGCCGGTTGCAAGCAGTCGTCCGAGCCCAACCGAAACACGTGCCTGCCCTCAATCTATTGGCGGTCGTCCTTACACGGCTTGGTCGCAATGCTGAGGCGTTAAGTACTTATGATCGGGCTTTGGCGTTTTCGCCCGATTCAGCTGAGTCGTGGTACGGCCGCGGCATGATTCTGCTCGCAATGGGCCGCCCCAATGAAGCGATCGTAAGCTTCACTCGCCTGCTCGCTGTCAAGCCTGATTTCACAGAAGTGCATCTGCTGCGAGCGAAGCTGCTGAGCGACGTCGGCGACCGTGAGGCTGCGCTCGAAGCAATCGAGAAACTTCTCGCCATTGCGCCTGGCCTTGCCGAGGCGTGGCTTGGTCGAAGCAATATATTGTTCGAAGCCGGTCGCCATGAAGAGGCGCTATCAGCAGCAGAAAAGGCTATAGCCTTAAAACCTGGTCTTGCGGAGGCTTGGCACGGCCGTGGCAACGTCCTCAATGAGCTCAGGCGTTATGATGAGGCGCTCGCGGCCTATGACAAGGTCCTCGCATTAAACGCAAATTCTGCCGGTGGCTGGTATGGCCGAGCCAATGTGCTTAACGAACTCAAACGTTTTGACAATGCTCTGATCGCTTACGACAAAGCGCTGAAGTTGGACCAAAATTTCGCACTGGGCTGGGTCGGACGTGGCAATGTCCTCTACATGCTCAAACGCTTCGACGCGGCGCTTGATGCCTTCGCGCACGCGGTGGCGCTCCAGGCGGACCTCGCCGAAGCATGGTTGGGTCGCGGCAACGTTCTCCTTGAACTCAGGCGGGTCGAGGAGGCGCTGGCATGTTATGACCGGGCGCTTGCGATACAGCCTAATTTCGCAACAGCGCATTTTAACCGCGGGCGCGGCAGATTGCTGCTTGGGCATTACGAGGATGGTTGGCAAGACTACGAGTGGCGTTGGCAAGCAAGAGACTTTTTGAGCAAACGTCCCGACTTGGAAATTCCGAAGTGGCAAGGTGAGGATTTACCGGGGCACCACCTGCTGGTTTACAGTGAACAGGGGT
>JBPYDY010000148.1:0-7751 GCA_051986155.1 Methylocella sp. | reverse complement strand
TGCTGCCGGCGGCGCGTGACATTTTCTGGGCGCTATGGTCGGAGCCGCACCGTCATCCGGAATACGTCTTTACCTTCATCGCCGACGCACCCGGTCCTATGGCGCCAGGGTTTTCATCAAGGGCGAGCGCTATCCCTATTCCGCGGAAGGCTGGAAGTCAGCCTTTCGCCGCGCCGCCAATAAGGCAGGGCTCAAAGATTACCGGATGCATGACAATCGCCATACCGCTGCGAGCCGCCTGCATCGCGAGATCGGCTTAGCCGGCGTCCAAGAGGTGTTGCGGCACAAGCAGATCGAGACGACGCGAAAATACACGCATGTCAGCGATCAGGAAAAGCTCGAGGCAATGCAACGCGCCGCCGACAAAGCGGCTGAGCGTCAAGCGAAGATCAGGGGGACAAACCGGGGGACAGTGGCCGACTCGAAAAAACTCACGCGTTATCAAATGCTTAAGCAGCCTTGCTTCCTAGTCCCCCACTCCGACGCGGGCCGTTATAGAGAAAGGCCCCCTAGGGCGCAACGCGCGCACCGTCGCAGCTTCGCTCGGAACGAGCGACGAGCCGACCGTTACCGCAAGCGAGCCATCACTTAGTTTGACGTCCGCGCCCGGCGCGCTTCTTCAAGGATCTCTTCGCACTCGGCAAGCGCAGCCAACGCCGCCTGCAACCGCATGACGCCGTCTGCGGCGAGGGTCGGCGGCGCTTTGTGCCGGGGGACAGTCGTTCCGGCGAAAGGGGCTCGTTCTGCCGGATCCGGCAAGATTGGTGGCGCTCGCCTGTCGTCTGTCCCCATGCCGGCGTCCGCATCTTGCCAAGGCGGCGAGCTGGCGAGATCTTCCGGACGTTGCTCGGGCTGAAGCGAGACCGCAGCACTTTTATCGGACACGCCTCCCATGGCGGCAAGCGCGGCGGCGCCTTGCTCATTGAAGACCCGCAGCACCCCCTTTATCGTATAACCCTCGCAATAGAGAAGGCGCTTGATCAGGCGCAACAGCTCAATATCCCGCGGGCGGTAATAGCGCCTGCCTCCAGCTCGTTTCAGCGGCTTGATTTGCGGAAAACGCGTTTCCCAAAATCGCAGCACGTGCTGCGGCACATCGAGCTCTTCGGCAGCCTCGCTGATCGTGCGAAACGCATCCGCGCTCTTATCCATTGGATTTCTCCTCATTTAACGATGCAAGAGGAGCTCCGTCCGTGCAAGAGCTTGCAACTTCCTTGGCGCGAGTGCCACTTCAAAGCGGCACAAGGCGGCTTAATCGCTCTCCTCGCCCTCGGCCGCCAACCCATTTATTTTGGCTCGAAGCACATGCGACGGCTTGAAAATCATGACCCGGCGCTGCGAAATCGGGACCTCGACGCCCGTCTTTGGGTTGCGGCCAATCCGCTCAGACTTGGAACGCACAAAAAACCGGCCGAACGATGATAATTTGACCGACTCCCCAGCGACCAAAGCATCCGCCAGCTCGTCCAAGACCGCCTGCACCAGCAGCGCCGATTCCTTGCGCGAGAGCCCGAGGCGGCGATACACAGCCTCCGCAAGATCAATTCGCACCACAGTCCGCCGCGAGCTGCCTTGCGCGATATTCCCTGCGTCTTCCATGGCAGTACCTCTCAGACTTGGTCCGTTCCTGGCCTGTCGATCCGATCCCGCCTGGGCAATGTGTCGGAATATTACGCCCCGAGCATGCCCCACCGCCATCAGTCGTCAAATGCAGACGCTACCATCTGCACACCTTGGTCCCCGATTGCTCTTCAGCGGCGAAACCCGAGTGAATAACGAAATTGGCCGTTGCTCAATGTTTGCTCTTTCTGCCCTGCCTGCAAAGGAAGCCGGACCAGCATTCGTTCGGTCAATCCGATTCGCGAGACAAAAAACACTGGAGCAAAATCCGAACGAACGCAAGGCGCTTTGACACGCTGTTTTGGACAGCGGTTCACCAGCGGATTAACGCCGACGCCCAGGTGAAACCACCGCCCATAGCTTCAATCATCACGAGATCGCCGCGCTTGATCCTGCCGTCATTGCGCGCAACCGCGAGCGCGAGCGGAATTGAAGCCGCCGACGTGTTGCCGTGCAAATCGATTGTGACGACGACCTTGCTTGGCGCGATTCCGAGTTTTTCGGCCGACGCATCGATAATGCGCCGGTTGGCTTGGTGCGGCACAAACCAATCGAGATCGCCGGCGCATGTTCCGGTAGCTTCAAAGGCTTGCGAGACAACATCGGTCACCATGCCGACCGCATGGCGGAAGACTTCTCGTCCCGCCATGCGCAAATGCCCGGTCGTCTGGGTCGTGGATGGCCCGCCATCGACATAAAGCTTGTCGCGGTGGCGGCCGTCCGAACGAAGCTGCGAGGTAAGAACGCCGCGATCATGCGCGGTTCCAGTTCCCGGCTGCGCTTCGAGAACCACGGCGCCTGCTCCGTCGCCGAACAGCACGCACGTCCGGCGATCGGTCCAGTCGAGTATCCGGGAGAATGTCTCCGCTCCGATCACGAGGGCGCGACGGTGCGATCCCGACGCAAGAAATTTGTCCGCGGTAGCGAGGGCGAAAACGAAGCCCGAGCAGACCGCCTGGACGTCGAAGGCCGCGCCATTTGTCATCCCTAGAGAAGCCTGAATTTGGGTCGCAACGGAGGGAAATGTAAAGTCAGGGGTTGAGGTTGCGACGATCACGAGATCGAGTTCGGGAGCCGCAATTCCGGCATCGGCAAGGGCTGCCTCGGCTGCCAGCAGGCCGAGCCTGGAGGTTGGCTCATCCTGGGACGCGACATGGCGCTGCCTGATTCCGGTCCGCTGCATGATCCAGGCGTCGCTTGTGTCTAGTGATTTTTCCAGATCGGCATTGCTGACGATGCGTTTGGGAAGGTAAGAGCCCACCCCGAGCACGACCGAGCGGAGTTTGGCCTTCGGTGCTCGCATCACGACATTATCCATCGCCACGGTCAGGATTCCGAGGACGCCGCTGCCGGTGCAGCCTGTCGTTGGAGTCCAGGTTGGCGGTGGAACTCTTGGTGCAAAAGCGGCACGGAATTGCGAATTTTGCTCAACAGCTGGTGCCTTGCCATGACATAGGCGGTTTCCACCGCGCGTGCCGTGCCGATGGCATCGGAACCGCCGTGGCTTTTAATGACCACGCCATTGAGCCCAAGAAAGACGCCGCCATTGACGTTGCGCATATCCAACTTCTTCTTCAAAGGTGCAAACGCGTGCCGGGCAAGAAAATAGCCTAACTTGGAAAGCAAGTCCTGGCTAAATGCTTCGCGAAGATATTGTGCCATCTGCCTTGCCGTTCCTTCCGCCGTCTTCAAGGCTATATTGCCCGTAAAACCTTCGGTGACGACGACATCGACCGTTCCCTTGCCGATATCGTCCCCTTCGATGAAGCCGTGATAGGCGAAATTGGCGAGGCGATTTTCGCGCAGCATCCGCGACGCCAGCTTGACCTCCTCGTTGCCCTTGACTTCCTCGACGCCAATATTCAGCAAGCCCACCGTTGGCTTTTCGATGGATAGAACGATCCGCGCCATCTCGCAGCCCATGATAGCTAGCTCGACAAGGTGTTGCGCATCGCCACCGATCGTTGCCCCAAGATCGAGAACAATGGATTCCCCGCGAAGCGTCGGCCATAAGGCGGCAATCGCCGGCCGGCCAATCAATGGCATCATATGCAGACATGTCTTCGCCATTGCCATCAATGCGCCGGTATTGCCAGCCGAAACGGCGACATCGGCCTCGTTTTTTTTCAACGATTCAATGGCAAGCCACATCGACGACGTCCGCCGCCCGGCGCGCAACGCCGCACTTGGCTTTGCATCCATCCGGACCGACACATCGGTATGATGCACGCGAGAGACCGCGGAAAGCCTCTTGTCCAAATCGAGAAGCGGGCGGATTTTTGCTGCATCGCCAAAAAACACAAACTCAATGTCGCGATGCACCTGGAGCGCGTGGGCGGCGCCCGGCACGATCACTTCCGGACCATGGTCACCACCCATGGCATCGAGCGCAATGCGTACTGGCTGCTTCATGAACTACGCGACTCCATGGCGGGGGGACCACTTTTTTGCATGCCTGGCCCCGGCGAGTTTCTTGTTGGCGAAAGTGTCGGGAGTCTGGACCCCGGGCGAGCAATTGACTCTCGGGCGGCGCTCTCTGAAGCCGCGAGCCATGGGTAAACAACGGAAGATTGCCATCTTTCAAGTTTTTTGTGGCAGATATGGCGAGCCGCTGTCCCGTTCGAGCGGTCGCGGTTGCGCCGCGCGTGCCGCGGCAAACGGGTCCGCTCCGGCACCTGGCCGATTTTCATCGCCGCGCCAGTGCAACGCTTACGCCTTGTGCTCAGCCGGAAGCACCAAATCCCTTCCATGCGGAAGGGTCTTAGTTGCCCTCCCGTTTCTCGTCAAAACAGCGAGCTTTGCTCCTCCTTGCGGCGCAGCTGGCTTGGGTTGCGTTTCGCACCCGTTGCTTTGGCTTTCACGGTAGCTGCCCCAAGGTGGCCGTCTGCAAACTCAATATCCAGACGCGCCTTATCGCCAACCTCAGCCGCGCTGCGCAGCAGCTTATGATTTTCGTCGCGTACCAGAGCGAAGCCTCGTGCCAGAACCTGGTGATAATCCAGGCTGCCGAGCATTTTGGCCGCGGCGTTGACGCGCCCCATTCGAAGGACAAGGCCCGATGCCATGTTTCTTTTCATCCTTTGAACCAAGCCGTCAATCCGGATACGGGCTGCCGCGAGTCGCTCGGTTTCGAGCCGAACCCGCGCGGCGCGCGCATGGACGAACCTCATTGCCACATGAGAGAGGTTTCGCTTCCTATCGTCGCTGACTTTTGTGCGGCAGCGTAGCAACCTTTGTCCAAGTCCCTCAAGCGTGACTGCGCGCCGTGCCATTTTCGCGTGGGGGGATTGCTGCACGAGCCGATGGGAGAGGCGGGCAAGCCCAAGACTCAAACGGTCGCAGGCCTTTGAACGCACCGCAAAGAGCCGGTTTTCGAGAGTGTCGAGCTGCTGGCGCCGAGGCTCAAACATGCGATCGCCTGCCGGGAGGGCGCGCGTCAGAGCCCGCAACTGGCTTTGGCGCGCAATAAGAAAACGCCAGGCGGCCGCGTGATGCCGCCGGCTAAGGTCGGCAAGCCCGGCCGCAAGGCCGCTGCGCACCGGAACGGCCCTTTCGGCCGCCGCCGTCGGAGTCGGCATCCGCAAATCGGCAGCGTGATCGATCAGGGTCCAATCCGTTTCATGTCCGACCGCCGAGATCAGCGGCACGCGGCTGCGCGCCGCCGCACGGACCACGCTTTCGTCGTTAAAGCTCCAAAGATCTTCGAGCGAACCGCCGCCGCGGGCGACAATGATCAGCTCCGGGCGGCGCAAGGCGCCCTGCTCCGGAAGGGCGTTTAGACCATCAATCGCGGCCGCGATCTCGGCCGCCGAGCTGTCCCCCTGAACCCGCACCGGCCAGAGGAGGATCTGACGCGGAAACCGCTCCTCAATGCGGTGTAAAATGTCGCGGATGACGGCGCCCGTCGGGGAGGTCACGACTCCAATGCAAGACGGCAAGAATGGGAGCGGCCGCTTGCGCGCTTCGTCAAACAGTCCTTCAGCCGCAAGGCGCCTCCGCCGCTCCTCGATAAGCGCCATGAGGGCGCCGATACCTGCGGGCTCCAAGGCTTCAATGACGAGTTGATATTTGGAATTTGCAGGATAGGTCGTGACTCTGCCAGAGGCGATGACCTCCAGACCCTCTTGGGGCCTTGTCTTTAACCGGCCAAACTCCCGCTTCCAGATGACCGCGCAGATGCGTGCGGATTGGTCCTTGAGATCGAAATAAGCATGGCCCGAAGAATGCGGGCCGCGATAATTCGATATTTCCCCGCGCACACGCACGAAGCCGAACCGATCCTCGACCGTCGCCTTCAAGGAATCGGACAATTCGCTGACGCTGAACTCGGCCACGTTGCTTTTTGAAGAATCTGACATCCCCCAAGCATGCCGGATTTCCGTGCCAGCGGAAAGCGATCGTTTCCACTTCGCGCACTTTTCCTGTATCGAGCCCCATGATCGGTTTTTCGCCGCTTCAGTACAAGCAAGCCCTGATTTTTCTCGGCACGGCAGGGGTCGTCGTGCCGCTCTTTCGGCGCCTCAAGATCAATCCCATTCTCGGCTTCCTCGGCGCGGGGGTCCTGCTCGGGCCTTACGGGCTTGGCTCGGCCGCGCAACATATCGGCTGGCTTTCTCCCTTTGTTCTTGGCAATGTGGAAGAGATCGCGCCGATTGCCGAATTTGGCGTCGTTTTTCTCCTGTTCATGATGGGCCTTGAACTGTCCTGGCAGCGCCTGGCGATCATTGGCCGGCTCGTTTTCGGCCTTGGCACGCTCCAGGTCTTTGCCTCGGCGGTGGTGCTTGGCGGTTTGGCAATCCTCTTGAAAGCATCGGCGCCGGCGTCGGCGGCCGTCCTCGGCTTTGCCCTCTCTTTATCGTCGACGGCCATAGTGATCCCCGTGCTCGCCGAAGCTAAGCGGCTTGGGACGATGGCGGGGCGGACGATTTTCGCCGTGCTCCTGTTTCAAGATCTGATGGTGGCCCCGCTGCTGTTCATGACCACAATGCTCGGGATTCGCGGCGTCAGCGTCGGCACGGCGCTCATATCCTTCCTGGTTCCGGCACTCACCGGGCTCAGCATTCTTGTGCTTGGCGGCCGCCTCGTCATGCGCCCTTTGTTCCGTCAAGTCGCCGCTGCGGGATCGACCGAATTTTTCATGGCTGCCTGCCTCTTTGTCGTGATCGGAACCGGAGTGGCGTCCGCTGCAAGCGGTCTATCGATGGGGCTTGGCGCCTTCATCGCCGGAATCCTTCTAGCAGAGACCGAGTACCGCCGCGAAATCGAAGTCACGATCGACCCGTTTCGAGGCCTGTTGCTTGGGTTATATTTCGTTTCAATCGGCGCCAGCCTGAACCTTTCAAAATTATATTCAGCTCCGCTCACGGAATTTGGCCTTGCGCTAAGCATTATGCTTATAAAATTTTTCGTGAACTGGCTCGCCGGCTTGATCGCTCGCCTGCCCGTGCGAGTGCGGACTGAGACAGCGCTCATGCTGGCGCCTGGCGGTGAGTTCGCATTTGTAATCATCACCGCTGGTGTGGCCGTACGGGCGATCCCTGGGGTTGTGGGCGCAGACGCGATGATCGCGGTGACGCTTACCATGCTCGCCATCCCGGCTCTTGGCGCTCTGGCCAAGCGGTTTGCGAGGTGCCCCGCGGCGGCCGAACTCGCCGAATCCGAGCCGAGCGTCGATGCTGCGGCGCCAGAGGCCATTATCGTTGGCTACGGCCGGGTCGGGCAGCTTGTCGGCGACATGCTTGGCGTTCACGCCATCCGCTATCTTGCCATCGATACGGATGCGGCGCTCGTCGCGCGGTTTCGCCGCGAAGGGCGCGACATTCATTGGGGAAACGCGTCTAGGCCCGAGTTCCTTGCTCGCTGCGGACTGGCAACGGCGAAGGCGCTCATCATTACCATGAATAAGGCCGCCGAAGCGGAAAACATCGTCAGCGCCGCACGTGCCAGGCGCCCCGACCTGATCATTGTTGCCCGGGCGCGCGATGCGCATCACGCAACTGTGCTCTACCGGTTAGGCGTTAGCGATGCCGTGCCGGAAACCATCGAGGCAAGCCTGCAGCTCTCCGAAGCCGTGCTTGTCGACATGGGCATCCCCATGGGTAAAGTGATCGCTTCCATCCACGAAAAACGGG